>JAKALI010000815.1 GCA_021813195.1 Pseudomonadota bacterium | reverse complement strand
GCAAGAGAAGTCAGGGAATCCGCTGGCAGCGGTCAAGGAATACGAACAGGCAGTTCAGCTCGACCCCAGCGAACAGAACTATTTTGCGTGGGGCTCCGAGCTGCTGTATCACCGCGCGATATGGCAGGCACTTGAGGTGTTCCGGAAGGGCGCGGATACATACCCGGGGTCAAGCCGGATGCTGACGGCGCTTGGAGCGGCGCAGTTTGCCGGCGCGCGCTATGATGAGGCCGCGATCAGCTTCTGCAAGGCATCGGATCTGGCGCCGGAGAATCCGACACCCTACAAATTTATGGGCAAAGTTGAATTAGCCTCGCCCGATCCACTGCCATGCGTGGAGTCGAGACTGGCGAGGTTTGCGCGCGGGCACCCGACGAGCGCGCTTGCCAACTATCTTTACGCGATGGCGATTCTCAAGCGGCATCAGCTCACGAATGATCCGACGGCCGTAAACCAAGCCCAGGCCCTGTTTGAAAAGGCCGTTCGAGTCGATCCGTCCTACGGAGAAGCTTATCTGCAACTCGGCATCCTGGCCTATGCGAAGCATGATCTGGCAAATGCGATTGACGATTACAAGCAGGCGATTGCCACCCGGCCGCAACTGGCTGACGCCTACTACCGATTAGGCGTGGCCTACGGGCGGCAGGGCAAGAACGCTGACGCGCAAAAGGAATTCGAGATCCACGATGAGCTCGTAAAGAAGCAGGCCGCCGCCGTGGAAGCGCAGCGCCGCTCGATCAAGCAGTTCGAGATTGTGCAGAAGGGCATGCCCGCGCTGCCGTCCAAGCCGTGACTGCCCGCGCGTCAGGCTGACTTTGGCTTGTAGTGAGCGACGATCCCCGAGCCTTCCCGAATGGTGAGGATCTGGTTGGCGGCGATCTTCGTGAACCGCTCAATTTTCTGCGTGTTGGGCCACTTGATCTCGATGGCGTCGATCGTGTCGGCTTTACCAATGCCGAAGTGCAGCCGCAAATCGCTCTGTGACATGACACTCGTCCCGCCGTGGACCTCGTCCATTTGAATATGCTTGCCGGTGATCACGCGCGCCCGCGCGCCGATGGCGGTGCGGTTACAGTGGGTGCCGATCAGCTTGAGCTTGATCCAGTTTTGCGGTTCGCCGCCTCCATTGCGCAGCAGGGAAGGCAGATCGTTGAGGTTCAGAACCAGCACGTCCATGCGGCCGTTGTTAAGGTAGTCGCCAAATGCGGCCCCGCGGCTGGAAAAGCGCTCACTTATGCCCGGGCCCATCTGCGCGGAGACATCCTTGAAGTGGCCGTTGCCAAGATTTTTGTAAACCAGGCGGGGGTTCTTGAAGGTTTCGCCGAAATTGTACCGGTCCACCTCGGGGTAAACGTGTCCGTTGACCTGGACAATATCCGGCCAGCCGTCATTATCGTAGTCGATGAAGCCGCAGCCCCACGCCACATACTGGTTGTTCACGCCGACCCCGGCGGTCATACCAACGTCAGTAAAGGTGCCGTCGCCGTTGTTGTGGTAGAGGTTGCAGGTGTCGTCCGCAAAATTGGTCTTGAAGATGTCAAACCATCCGTCGCAGTCGTAGTCGGCCACGGCGACGCCCATGCCCGCCTGCTCATGTCCGTCGTTGTTATAGGCGCAGCCGGACATCACGGCAACATCGGTGAAGGTGCCGTCGTGATTGTTCTGGAAGAGGATGCTGGGCTCCGAGTCAACAGCGATATAAATGTCGGGCCAACCGTCGTTGTCGAAGTCGTAGGACACTGC
The DNA here is from genome assembly GCA_021813195.1 of Pseudomonadota bacterium. The sequence continues at coordinate 1,170 of JAKALI010000815.1, read as the reverse complement.
GGTGATGGAGTAGCGCGGGCCGGGCTTGAGGATACCGGATTTCTCCGAGACATCGGTGAAGGTGCCGTCACCGTTGTTGTGGTAGAGGATGTTGGTGTCGCCGGGGAGGCCGCGGGGACCGCACAGGACCGGGATTCCTTTCCACTGGCAGAACGTAGTCTTGTCGAGCGGTTCAATATTCGACGGTTCGAGTTTGATGTAATTGCAGACGAATAGGTCGAGAAATCCGTCGCGGTCGTAGTCAAGAAACGTGCATCCCGCGCCCCAGCGCACGTGGTCCTGCCACAGCCCGGCTTCGCGCGTCACATCGGTAAAGGTTCCGTTGCCGTTGTTGCGGAAGAGAATGTTGTGGCCCCAGAAACAGCAGAAAAGGTCGTCCCATCCGTCATTGTTGTAGTCGCCCACGCAGACGCCGGTCTGCCAGCCGGTGCGCGCCAGGCCGGATTTCTCCGTGACGTCGGTGAACGTGCCGTCGCGGTTGTTCTTGTAGAGATGCGAGGTCGGGGCCTGTCCGGGAGGCCAGTGCGCATCCAGGCGGTTACCGTTGGTCAGGTAGATGTCAATCCAGCCGTCATTGTCGTAGTCGAAAAACGCGAGGCCGCTGCCCTTCGTCTCAATGATGGAGCGCTTATGTTTCACGCCGCCCCACACATTCGGTGCCGTGAGCCCTGCCTGCTGAGCCACGTCGACAAACTCGATTCCGGAGCCTTGCGCATTCCCGGTTGCTTCAACCAGAAGCGGGGAAGTCCATTTCCATAGCGGGGTGGTGAGCGCGTCCAGAAGCGGTGTGCCGAGCACGACCAACGAGGAGCCCAGAAAGCGGCGGCGTGGAAATGCCATAGATAAGCACCATTATATCCGCCAGTTTGCTCGCCATTTCCGTTTGTAGAGCCTGACCGAAGCGAGGAGAATGGAGGCGGAAGCGATCGATGAAGTGCTTGCGTTGAATCTTCGTCCGAAAGGACCAGCCAGTAGACGCTGACCGATAATTAGACGAACGAAGCATTTCGAAGGGGGCGATGGATCCGATGGAAAACATCCATGTGGGCAAGGTAATTCTGGTTGCAGGCGGAGCAGGAGGGTTGGGGCGGGCCATCTCGCTAATGGCGCTCGAACGCAGTGCGCGCGTCGCGGTTCCATATCGGCGCAAAGAGGATTTCGAAAGCCTAG
>JAKALI010000814.1 GCA_021813195.1 Pseudomonadota bacterium | reverse complement strand
TTCATCGCATTCCCGTCCGGCATCCGCCAGGGCGAGATGCCGCCGCTCTGGGTGATCGGGGCAGAGGGAGGCGCCGAGCTGGTGAACTACCGGGTCAACCGCAACTATTACATCGTCGACCGCCTGTTCGCAGCCGCCGAATTGCGTCTCGGCGACAAGGATAGCGAGCGGCGCGTGCGCATCATTCGCACCGATGGAAGGCCGCGGTCATGACGACGGGCGGCGAAGACGAACATCAACCCGCCGTCGCGCCGCCGGATCTTCGGCTCCGAGGCGAACGGCCCCGCGTCACGCGCCTCTCGCGGAAGGTGCTGATAGGCCTCGGTGCCGTATCGGCGCTCGCAGTCGCGGGCGCGCTCGGCTATGCGCTGCAAACCCACAATAAAGCCGGGACGGGCCAGGAACTGCTCAGCACTCAGAATCGTCCCTCTGCCGAAGGTCTCGCCGGACTGCCGAAGGACTACACCGGCCTGCCACGCCAGGCGCCGCCGCTCGGACCGCCGCTGCCCGGCGACCTCGGCAAGCCGATCCTCAATGCCGGGGCTGCGCCGAACACGGTGTCTCCCGCAACCACGCCTGATCCGGAGGCGCAGCGCAGGGCCCAGGAGATCGAGGCTGCGCGGGTCAGCCGTCTCTTTGCCCAGACCGATCAGCAACCGCAGACCGTCGGTCAGTTCCTCCCGAATGCCTCGGCAGGGACCACAAACACTCCAGCCACGACACCGCCAGTCGATGCCGGGTCCGCTCAGAACATGCAGGACCGCAAGACCGCCTTCCTCAACGCTTCCACCGACAAGCGCACAATCAGTCCGGACCGGCTCGAGGCCAAGGCCTCACCCTATGTCGTGCAAGCCGGCACCGTGATCCCGGCCGCGCTCATCACGGGCATCCGTTCGGATCTCCCCGGCCAGATCACGGCTCAGGTGACGGAAGCGGTCTATGACTCGCCGACCGGCAAATATCTTCTGATCCCCCAGGGCGCGAGGCTGATCGGTCAGTACGACAGCTCCGTGGCCTTCGGCCAGTCGCGGGTGCTGCTTGTCTGGACGCGGCTTATCATGCCGGACGGCACGTCGATCGTGCTCGAACGCCAGCCCGGCGCGGACACCGGCGGCTATGCCGGGCTCGAGGACGAGGTCGACAACCATTGGGGCATGCTGTTCAAGGCGGCGGTGCTTTCGACGCTGCTCAGCGTCGGCGCCGAGGCCGGCACCAGCCAGAATGAGAACAACCTGGTGCAGGCGATCCGCAGCGGCGCATCCAACAGCATCAGCCAAACCGGGCAACAGATCGTCCAGCGTCAGCTGAACATCCAGCCGACATTGACCATTCGTCCCGGTTTCCCAGTACGCGTCATTGTCACCCGCGACCTCGTTCTGGCGCCTTACGGGCAAAAAGGAACGCCATAATCAAGCTCAAACTCGGCGCTCTTGCTGACGACAAGCCGGTAAAGCTCACCGTCGAGTTGCCGGCTGCGGTACATCGCGATTTGGTCGCCTACGCTGAAGTGCTCGGCCGCGCGACAGGCCAGACATCACCCGATCCTGCAAAACTCATCGTACCGATGATCGAGCGCTTCATGGCCACCGACCGAGCCTTCGCGAAAGCGCGCCGGGGCGCCAATCTTCCTCATCCCGGAACTGGATCGGCTGAAAGATCGGGGTAGCGCTCGCGAAGCATATCGAGAAAGGAGCGCAGGGAAGGATTTCCGTTTGTCTGCCGCCAGTAAGCATGAAAATTCACGCGCGTCGGCGCGTCGTTGTCATGCACTTCGCGGAATACAACGCCCGGGTAGCTCACACCCGTTGCCCCTTCCAATGCGATCAGAATCCCCCAATCCGCCGAGACGAGGGTCAGGAGTCGGTCGAGTGCGACGTCATGATGAAGCAATCTGCCAGGCTCCAGCCCCCCCAGCTTGCTCGCAAGAAGTTTGAGAAATTCGGCGCCTGGTCCACGCTGCGGCAGCAGCAGCGATTCGGACTTCAGGTCATGCCAGTGAATCGCGTCATGATTGCTGAGCGAGTGATTCTCCGGAAGCGCGACAACAACTCGCTCGCTCCAGACGGGCAGCGATTTCCCTTCCCACCGGGGATTTCCCTCGGCGACAAAGGCGACGTCTATGGCTGAGCTCGAAAGATCCGAGATCAAATGGTCGCTTGATCCGTCGACCAAGCGCGTCTCCACATCCGGAAAGCGCCTGCGGTGCTCTATCAACGTGGCGCGGAGGTTGCCGGCTGACAGCGACGCATGAACGCCAATAGTCAATCGTCCACTCTGGCCCCTTGAACGCGTCTTGAGGCGATCGGTGATCGCTTCTGTTTCTTCGATGATCCGACGTGCAGAATCCAGGAATTCCTGACCTTCAATCGTCGGCCGGGTGCCACCGTTCGTGCGTTCGAAGAGCTGGACCCCAAGCTTATGTTCCAGACTGCGCAAGCGACGGCTGAGCGTGGACTGCCGGACATTCAGGGTTTCCGCGCCTTGTCGCAGGCTCCGATGCTGAGCAGCGACAATGGCCCACCTCAGCTCTTGCAGCTCGATACGCATCTTCCGAAAGTCAGCCTCACAGGCAGACTCCGACGCGCCAGACCGAACGAGATCTACGATCGGATCGGCTTCAGCGTTGGGGCCGCCATCTCCATGGGAAGGACACAAAAGGGCGTAGCGTCATCATGACGTCGCCCCGAACCAGCGTTTTGCCACCATGCCAATCGCTCGATCCAAGGAGAGGGGACCTGGCCCCAACGCGATGCTCGCGAGAGCCATGGATGCCCTTGGCAGATGGAAGTTCGCCCATCCATCCGGCACGGTCAGTTGGATAGAGTTGTTCAGGTCCGCGCGACAGGCTTTCTCCATCTTTTTCCGTCGCTTATGTGTCCTGGAAGAGAGAAACGGGGAATCCCCCAAAACGCATGCC
>JAKALI010000813.1 GCA_021813195.1 Pseudomonadota bacterium | reverse complement strand
CTGCGCTACGACATTCGCTGACACGTGGACGGAAAGGTTTGGACGGGGCCTCGGTCTCGTCCGTGAGACGAAGGAATTCCCGGGGCGGCTCAAACGGAGCCGGCCCGGAATACCGGACGGGGCCTCGTCAACGGGGTCCGCGGTGCCGGGTCTTGACGGCACGATGCTCCTTGTTCCCGTACTGCGTCCGACGTTGGCGGCGAGATCAGCCAACGTTCAAGGTTGTCGCGACGGCGAACCCGATCCCCGCGCTCTCTGGCGCCACGCCCGGCAATGAGCACCGCTTTGTTCCAGTGGAGCGCTGCCTAAATGGCAGCCGCCCGTATAGGGGATCAACCATGACTGTGAAGCTCGCAAGCCTGCCGCTTGCACTCCTCTTGGCGACGGCCGCAGCCGCACCGGCATTGGCGGGCGGCGACGTCATCTATCAGGGCGTCAAGACACCAGGCGCGGCAATTCCGGTGCCCGCTCCCATTCCGGTGGAGATCTACCAGCCCGACTATTACGTGCGCGCCGACATCGGTGCGTCTTGGATTCGTGGCGGCGGGGTCGAGGAGACCGGCACCCCCATGAACATGAACGATAGCATCGAGGCCATGGAATTCGGCAGTCTCGGATTTGGCCGCTACGTCACGCCCTCGATCCGGGTCGAACTCGCGATCGATCTCTACTCGCGCGCGGACTTGAAAGTGAGCAATCCGAATTTCAACCAGGATGTTCGCGTCGATGAGGGTGGTGGCGACGTTTACGACCGCCATTACGACGTCACGCGGCAGGAGAGCATCAAATACGAGCAAGACCTCGGCATGCTCAACTTCTACTATGACTTCCGCAACGCTTCCCGCTTTACGCCTTACATCGGTGCCGGAATCGGGGTCACATATCGACAACTCTCACGCACCGCGTCGGAAGTTGCCGATTGTACCGGGACGACCATCATCAGCGGCGTGCCAAACCCACAATGTCCCGACGCGTCCGTTGCAGAGACGACCCAGAACAAACAACGTTGGGATCTGGCGCTGGCGGCAATGGCCGGCTTCTCCTACGCCATCAATGAAATGGTTTGGATCGACACCAGCTATCGTTATCTGTGGCAGAATGCCGACGTCTCGTTGTCCGCCGCCAACGTGGATGGGGCGAGCGTGATCAAAGTCGAGGACGTCTCCCAACACCAGATCCGCACCGGCATCCGCCTCAATATCAACTGACACCGCGGAATTCGTTCTGCGTTGCTGGGGCGACCCCGCGCGGGGCCGCCCCGATGCCGTTTTGCGGCGGTCTTGTTTGCGCCATATTCGGGAATTTCAGCGAGTTCGGCGGCGTCCTGCCTTCACGCCGCCCAAGGATTTCCGTTTCCTTCCCGTTTGAGATCGCGCACAAGACTGTCGCCGTTTCGCCGTTTGTAGGGACACCAACCCATGCGTCCAACGTACATGCGCTCATTGCTGCATCCCGCGCTACTGTCCGGGTCCTTCCTCGCACTGCTTGGAAGCCCCCTCATGGCCGACGAACTGACCGCGGTGTCGAAAGTCGATGCCGTCACCGTATTCCCGCAGGGCGCGCAAGTGAGCCGTATTGCCAAACTCAGTATCCCTAAGGGCACGCACACGGTGATCCTGTCCGATATCCCGGCTGATGCCGTGTCGAGCTCCATTCGGGTCGAGGGGCTTGCAACCGGAAAGCTTGAGATCGGTTCCGTCGATAGCCGCCGACTCATGGTGCCGCGGTCCGATGAGCAGCAAGCGGCCAGTGAACGGCGGCGCATTGAGGACGAGATCGAAGCGTTGCGCGATCAGCGCACCGCCCCCGAAGCTGACTTGCAAGCCGCAGAGACCCAGAAGAATTTGATCGCCAATCTCGCTCAGTTGCCCACGCGACCGCCTTCACCTCAAGGCACAGAGCGCTCCGAAGACTGGGACAGCGTGCTGTCGACGATTGCGTCGGCGAGTGCACGGGCCCAGCGGCTCCAGCTCGATGCTCAACTTCGCCTGCGCGCATTGGATCGTCGAATTGAGGACCTGGAAAGGCAGTTGGCCAGTCTGGCGCCCGCCGAGGAAGAGCGCACCGAAATCCGCGTGCACGTCGAGGCGATAGCCGCCGTCGATGCCGACCTCGTCATTCGCTACCAGGTGGCGAATGCCTCCTGGACGGCGCTCTACGATGCGCGGCTGACGACGGGAGATAAAGTTAACGCCCCATCGCTGGTGTTGCTGAGGCGCGCGGAAATTCAGCAGAATACGGGCGAGGCCTGGGATAACATTGCGCTCGCATTATCAACGACCCGCCCGAGTGCATCGGCTGCGGCGCCCGAACTCTATCCGATGACAGTCGATTTCGAGCCTCCGCCAGAGATGCGTCCCATGGCCGGCGCGCCGGCTCCCATGACGGAAGGCATGCTGCGCAAGCGCGCCATGCAGGCTGAGCCTGCCATGGATATGGCGGCCGAAACCGCCGAGGCGGAACCCGTGGTCGCGGCCGTAGCGCCCAAACAGGCGAGCGTCATGGTTGCACCCTTTCAGGCGATGTTCGCTGTCGCCGGACGGGTCGCAATTCCGAATACGGGCGAACCCAAGCGTGTCGCGCTTACCAGCGACACGCTGGAGCCAAAAGTCGGGGTCAAGACGGTGCCGAAGGCGGATGCGAGTGCCTATCTCTACACAAAGTTCACGTTACCGGCCGGCACCCCCTTATTGCCCGGGCCAGTTTCCCTTTTCCGCGACGGGACGTTCGTCGGCACGGTCGGCTTTTATCAGAATGGCTCGGCGCTCTCGGTCGCGTCGTTCACCTCGAACATGACCTCAACGACCGCGCCAGTGGATGCGCTCGCAAGTTCGGCGGACTTTGGGACGGTGAGCGTGTCGTTCATCTCCTACACGTCGGGGCAAGCGAATGTCACGATTTCCTGTACCGAAGCCTAC
>JAKALI010000812.1 GCA_021813195.1 Pseudomonadota bacterium | reverse complement strand
AGTGGTTTCTCAAGGTAGTCTGACAAGTCTGCGTCAACGTATCCGGCCTCGGGATTACACCCCGGCCAAGATGGAGATCCGCGCGTCCTGGTCCTAATAAAAGTGCCGGCGCTGATGCGCCATTTTTTAAGCCAGGCTTCCAGGGCACCGGTCGACTGTCAGGCCATCTCGCTTTCCACCACCCGCAAACATCAAAGGCCGATCAGCGCATGACGACGCGCGGCCGGCCAATCCCGAATTACGCAGCCGTCGAGGCGACGGAACGGAACCTCTCATTGTGCCGCAGCACTGCCCAGGCCATGCGCGCCAGCTTATTGGCCAGCGCGACCACCGCGGCGTTCTTGTGCATTCTCGCAGCCAAACCGCGCAGCCACGCCCCTAATAGGGTCGGGCTCTCAAGTAACGTGGGCAAGGCGGCTCGGGCGCCGTGGATCAAAAGCTTGCGCAGATACTTGTTGCCCCGTTTGCTGATCCCGAGCAAACGCGGTCTACCGCCGGTCGTCACCTGCCGCGGCACCAAACCGAGCCAAGCCGCGAGGTCGCGCCCCCGCGCAAAACTCTCGCCCCGGCCGATGGCCGCAACCAGCGCGGTAGCATTCAACACGCCGATCCCCGGAATGGTCATGAGGCAACGCGCCGCCTCTTCGTTCCGCGCCCATTCCGCAAGCTCCTTATCGAATGCCACTATGCGACGGTCCAACTCGCTCCATTGCGTCCGCATGTCTTGGATCAGATCACGCATTCTTTGGCTGATATCTCCCTGTGCGTCCAAGCCCGCAAGGTGTCGCTCAAGTTTGCGTCGGCCTTGGGCAACCGTGATGCCGCGTTCGAGCAGAATTGCCCGTAGCTGATTGATCAGCGCGGTTCGCTCCCCTACCAAACGATCGCGAGCCCGGTGCAATGTCTGCATGTCGAGTTGCTCCTCGCTCTTCAATTTGACAAACCGCATTGTCGGTCTGGTTGCCGCTTCGGCGATTGCTTCCGCGTCGCGGTCGTCGTTCTTCTGCGATTTGACATAGGGACGAACATACTCTGGCGACATCAACCGGACATCGTGGCCCTGAGCCCGCAGGACGCGGCCGAGATGATGCGCCCCACAGCAAGCCTCCATTCCTAACACGCACGGCTTCAGCTTTGCCGCGAGCCTGATGACTCCCTCGCGGCGCATTCGCCGGCGCAGCACCACTGCTCCTTGGTCATTCAGCCCGACGATACTGCAGCTGTTCTTGCCCAAATCAATCCCGAGAACCGCGACTTGCATTGTCTATTCCCTCCGAATCGGTTGCCCGAAGACAGTATGTCTCCGGCGCTGCGGAGGGGCGCGCCATCCTATAAAAGTGCTGCACGCCAGCGAGCAAGAGCGCGCGGACGTTGCTCGCGCCCGCCGACGCTGGATCCGTCAGCAAGGGCTGCTTGATTCGACCCACCTTGTCTTTATTGATGAGACATCGGTGAACACCAACATGACGCGTTACTTTGGCCGCGGTCCGCGAGGCGAGCGGGTGATCGGGCACGTGCCGTTCGCGGCCTGGAAGACGTTGACCTTCGTGGCAGCGCTGCGCTGCGATCGCATGACCGCACCGATGATGATCAAGGGGGCGCTCAATGGCGAGGTCTTTCTTGCTTATATCGAGCAGTGCCTGGCGCCGACCCTCAAGCGTGGCGACATTGTCATCATGGACAATGTTCCGGCTCATAAGGTTGAGGGTGTGCAAGAAGCCATCAAAGCCGTCGGCGCGACGCTGCGTTACTTGCCGCCGTATTCTCCGGACCTCAATCCGATCGAGACTGCCTACAGCGTCTTCAAGAGCTTCTTGCGGAAATGCGCCGAGCGCACTGAAGACGAACTCCGTCGCCGCGCCGGCCAATTCGTGCGCCGACTGCGGGCCGAAACCTGCGCCAATTTCTTCGCTCACGCCGGTTATGCAATATGACCGGAATCCGCTCTAAGTTGTTGATTTCATTGGCGCGCCGGTCAGAATAAAACTACGAACACGTATGTTATTGAAATTACACTGTTAATCTGATGGCCCGTCGAGGTCGCTGGCCAAGGCGGGCAAATATGGGTTGAAGTGAAGGGCGAGCCCATCATGGTCACCAAGAGGAGCGGGCCGGTCGGACATTCATATCATTAAAAATTGTAGCATAATTTAATTCTACCTAAAGTGTTGTGACAATCGCCGCGCATTTTCTTTCGTACGAAATGCAGTCCAATGAAAAAATCAATGCAAATCACTGGTGTACGCTGAGTTGAGAATAATTCGCAGAACGACCGATTACGGCGATAGCGTCGAGAGACCTGCAATAAAGTCGACATTTGCCGCGTTAAAATGAAAAATCGCAGACAAAGTGAAATAAAGGATTCCTATTTTGTCACAACACGCTTGTTTGCTTTCAAATCTCTCGGCGCCGTGCGATCAATTGGCAGGGGGGACCTGCTAGTCGAAGTGCCGATCCGATGATTTCGGACGAATGTATCTTCGTGGCTGGGATACTTGGTCAAGATGCAGGAATCATTAGACGAGGCGGCGGCAGCAATCCTCGCAAACCCGGCCTATTCGCGCGCTGTTGCCGTCCACATCGATGCGATGATCGATGCCTACAGCGATCAGCCGCGCCTCAACAAATATATGAGCGACGCCAAGCGCTGGCTGGTCAGCGCTCTCGCCTTGCACCTGCACATCACGCGCGATGCCGGCAAGGTCGACGATGGTCTGACGATGAAGCGGCTTCAGGCGCTCTGCGCCCACGTCAAGCACGCCAGTCCGAAGATGGTGCGCGATTATATAAAGGCGCTATTGGCGGAAGGTGCCGCCGGTCCAGCGTGGCGACCGGGTCTGCATCGGCTGCCTGCTCTTTCCCTCGACCTGGGGCGTCGCCTACCTCGCGACCTGGATCCACGCCGACCGGGCCGGGGACGCGGTC
>JAKALI010000811.1 GCA_021813195.1 Pseudomonadota bacterium | reverse complement strand
GTCGAACATCTGCCGAATGCCAAAGTGGACGAATTGGGTCTGCCCGATAGCATCCTCATCCGGCCTACGCTCGTCGTCGTGTTCGACAGCGTCACCGACGAGATGCTCATTGTGACGCCCGTGCGCCCCTCTGTCGGTATCTCGGCCGAAAAGGCCTACAAGGCGGCGCTGAAACGCTTGAAAAGTGTGGTGGCAACACTCGACCGGCCGCTGGAACACGCCGCGGTAGCCTCAAAGCGCCGTCTTGCGGCGCCCGAGCCTTCTTCCAACACACCCAAGCCGCGCTATCTCGACATGGTGGCTAAAGCGAAAGACTACATTCGCGCCGGCGACATCTTCCAAGTCGTGTTATCTCAGCGCTTCTCGACGCCGTTCGGGCTGTCGTCATTCGCGCTTTACCGTTCATTGCGGCGCACGAACCCTTCTCCGTTCCTGTTCCACCTTGATCTTGGTGACTTCGCGCTGGTGGGATCCAGTCCCGAGATCCTGGTGCGGGTCCGCGATGGTCAAGTCACCATCCGCCCGATTGCTGGGACCGTGCGCCGTGGGGCAGACGCTACGGAAGACCGCGCGCTGGCCGAGCAACTCCTTGCTGACCCAAAGGAGCGCGCCGAACACCTCATGCTGCTCGATCTGGGACGCAATGACGTCGGACGGGTCGCCAAGGTTGGCACAGTGCGCGTGACGGACAGCTTCGTCATCGAACGTTACAGCCATGTCATGCACATCGTCTCCAATGTTGTTGGTGAATTGGCGCCGGGCAAAGACTGCATTGATGCGCTGATGGCAGGCTTTCCGGCCGGCACGGTCTCAGGCGCGCCGAAAGTGCGCGCGATGGAAATCATCGACGAGCTCGAAGTTGCCAAACGCGGGCCCTACGCTGGCTGCGTCGGATACTTCACGGCTGACGGCGAGATGGATACGTGCATCGTGCTGCGCACGGCCCTCGTGAAAGACGGCATGCTGCACGTTCAGGCCGGAGCCGGCATCGTCTACGATAGCGTGCCTGAAAACGAGCAACAGGAATGCGTCAACAAGGCCAAGGCCATCATCCGCGCCGCCGAAGACGCTGTGCGGTTTGCGGGAAAGACGACGCCATCACCTCGGCGCAACTAAATCGCATCCGGCCTAGAGTTCCCTAATGTGAAATGATCAAGTCATGCTCACCCTGATCCTGTTGCGTCATGCCAAATCGAGCTGGGACATTCCCGGTCAGGACGACTTCAAGCGCCCACTGGCGCCACGTGGGCGGATGGCGGCGCCCGCTATGGGGGCTGAGATTAAGCGCCTCGGACACAGTCCCGACTACGTATTGTGCTCGCCTGCCGTGCGCACGCGCGACACGCTCGCTCTCGTTCTGCCCTATCTCGACCCGCCACCGCGCGAAGTTTACTTCGAAGACGATTTGTATTTAGCGCCAGCAGGCCGGTTGCTGGAGCGTCTGCGGCGATTGCCGGGAGATTGCCGCTCGGCCCTGCTCGTCGGGCACAATCCCAGCCTGCAGAACCTTGCGGTCGCGCTTGCGGGCTCAGGTCCCGCAGACAAGCTGCAATCTCTGCGGGCTAAATTTCCGACCGCTGCACTCGCGATCCTGACGTTCGAGGCGGGGGAATGGCGCGAACTTGAACCGCGCAGCGGCACCCTCGTTCATTTCGCGACCCCGCGCGCCTTGAGCCGCGACTAAGCTCGGTCTAGGCTTTCGGCTGATAACCCGGCTCAGCGCCCATCACGCTGCCCTGACGATCGCCGCGCGACCAAATGGTACCGTTTCATGCTCCTGCTCATCGATAACTACGACAGCTTCACCTACAATCTCGTCCACTATCTGGGTGAACTCGGCGCCTCCTGCGAGGTCCATCGCAACGACACGATTTCGACCGCAGAGGTGCTCAAAAAGAAGCCGAAAGCGATCGTCCTGTCGCCCGGTCCCTGCACGCCCAACGAAGCCGGCATCTGTCTCGATCTCATCGCAAAAGCGGGCCCCCACATTCCCATTCTCGGTGTCTGCCTCGGTCATCAGTCGATCGGCCAAGTCTACGGCGGCAAGGTTGTGCGCGCGCCGGTCCCCCTGCATGGCAAGCTGTCCACCATTCGGCACTTCGGCACGAGCGTGTTCGCTGGCTTGCCGGAAACGTTCCAGGTGACGCGCTATCACTCCCTCATCGTGGAGCGCGAAAGCTTGCCTCAGACGCTCAAGATCACCGCCGAGACGGACGACGGCCTCATCATGGGACTGATGCACGAAAGCCATCCCGTCCATGGCGTGCAGTTCCACCCCGAAAGTATTGCCTCAGAGCAAGGGCACGAGTTGCTCGCCAATTTTCTGCGCTTGGCCGGACTGCCCGCAACGCGGCGGCCGACCCGAACGCGACCTGCAGCCTGAACGCGCGATCGAGGCAGTGATGGCAAGTCATGCGCCAGCCTACGACACCAAGACCTTGCTGAACAAACTCGCCAGCGGCGCCACGCTCTCGTCCACAGAGTGTTATTCCGCCCTCGAGGCACTTTCTTCGGGCACCGCAACGCCGGCGCAGATGGCCGCATTCCTCATGGCGTTGCGCGTGCGCGGTGAGACCGTCGAGGAGATCACCGGTGCGGCGCGACTGTTGCGGGCACGAATGGTTCCCGTCGACGCCCCTGACGATGCAATCGACATCGTCGGCACGGGTGGCGATGGCCTCAAGACCTACAATGTTTCGACGTGCGCAGCGATCGTGGCTGCCAGCTGCGGCGTACCCGTCGCTAAGCATGGCAATCGCTCAGTATCCTCGCTGTCGGGGGCCTCGGACGTGCTCACCGCCCTCGGCGTGAAAATTGATCTGCCGCCAGAGGCCATCACGTGCATCATTCGCGAGGTCGGTGTCGGGTTTTTGTGGGCGCCGATGCATCACCCCGCGATGAAGACGTGGGCCCCCGTGCGGGCCGA
>JAKALI010000810.1 GCA_021813195.1 Pseudomonadota bacterium | reverse complement strand
CATTCGGTCGGACGGCGCACGGGTCGCGCCGAGCTCGACGAGCACGCCGAGGGCGTCCACAACAGCGAGCTGGATGTCGACTTGAAGCGATCGGAACGGTCGCGCGAGGAGGTGCTCGCCGACATACGCAATCGCCTGACAGTGCTGCCGGCCAGTATCATCGTCGGCCAGCCCATCGCCCACCGCCTCGATCACATGCTGTCGGGCGTGCGGGCGCAGCTCGCGCTCAAGATCTACGGCGACGATTTCGACACGTTGCTCGCGCTTGCTGCCGAGTTCGAGCGGCGGCTGAAGGGCATTCCCGGTGTGGTCGATTTGCAGACCGAGAAGCAGGTTCGCATCCCCCAACTCCAGGTGCGGGTCAACTATGACGCCGCCGTGCGCTACGGCCTCACGCCTGCCGCCGTCACAGAGGCGCTCGAAACCTTGTCCAACGGCCGCGTCGTGTCACAGATCATCGACGAGAGCCGCCGCTTCGATGTCGTCCTGCGCCTCGCCGACCGCGATCGCACGACGCGAGCCTTGGCAGATCTGTTGGTCGAGACCCCGGCGGGGCGGGTGCCGCTCAAGACCTTCGCCGAGATCATCGAGACCGACGGCCCCAATCAGGTCCAGCGCGAGGATGGTCGCCGCCGCATCGCCGTGTTCGCGAACACCGACGGCTCGGACATGGCCGCTATTGTCGCCGGCATCCGCCGCGAGATCGAAGCGACCAAGCTGCCGCAAGGCTATTTCACGCGGCTCGAAGGCCAGTTCCAGGCCCAGGAGCAGGCGTCACAGCTCATTGCCGCGCTGTCGCTGATCTCGCTGCTGCTGATCTTCGTCGTGCTCTACTCGCGTTACAAGTCGGCAATCCTCGCCCTTATCATCATGGGCAACGTGCCGCTTGCACTTATTGGCAGCGTCATCGCCTTGATGATCGCCGGTCAGCCATTTTCGGTTGCGAGCGCGATCGGTTTCATTACGCTCGCCGGCATCGCCACCCGCAATGGCATTCTGAAGATCAGCCATTACATCAATCTCGTTCTGTTTGAAGGCGAGCAGTTCGGGCGCCGCATGATCATCCGGGGCACGTTGGAGCGTCTGACGCCCGTGCTGATGACGGCGCTTGCCGCCGGAATCGCGCTCGTGCCGCTGATGATCGGAGCCGACGAGCCGGGCAAGGAACTGCTCAATCCGGTCGCCATCACGATCTTCGGCGGGCTCGTCAGCGCGACCCTGCTCGACGCCTTCCTGACCCCGACCCTGTTTCTCCTGTTCGGTCGCAAGCCGCTCGAAGAGCTGCAGCAGACCGAGGGAGAACTCGCTCACGCCGAAGCCTTCTAGACCTCAGCAACCAAAGGAGTCCTGCATGTTGAGAAAGCTCGTACTCACCGCCGCCATCGTTGCGGTCACGGCCGTCGGCGCACTCGCGGCCGGTGACCATAAGGGCAAGCACGGCGGCAAAGTCGTCGAGAGTGGGCACCATCATCTGGAGCTGGTCGCAGCGGACGGCTCGCTAACCCTCTACGTGCGCGACGAGGCCGACAAGCCGGAGGACGTCGCCAAGGCCAAAGCGTCGGCGACGGTCCTCGCTGACGGCAAGACCGAGGCGGTCGACCTGCAACCGGCTGCCGGCGGCGTGTTCAACGGCAAGGGTGGCTTCAAGGCCGCGAAGGGCGCCACCATCGTGATCACGCTGACCATGCCCGACCACAAGCCAGAGCAGGCACGGTTCAAGCTCGACTGACCGGCCCAGGAGTGTCGCGCCTTCGAAGAGGCGCGACATCCCTTTGAAGAGGAGAACGACCAAATGCTGCGCATACCCACTCTTTCTGTCTTGGCAGGGCTTTCGCTGCTTGCGGTGCAAGTCCCGACTTATGCGCACGAGCTTCCTTGGCGCGCGGGCGAGCCACGGCGAATCCCTTATGGATCGTGCGCCAAGGGGCCCTGCATGTACTTCACCGACTGGAGCCCTTCGCGTCCCCACTGTCACGTCGCCGGGGCAGTGGTGCGCGAGACAAAGGACTGCGAACGAGCCGGGCAGCCTTGGCGATCAGCGGGGCGACGCGAGGATGACCGCGGCTCCCACCATAGCCAATCCCGCTCCCGCTAGGTCAAGCCGCTCCGGTGCGCGCCCTTCGATCAGCCAGAGCCAGCCGAGACTTGCTGCGATGTAGACTCCGCCGTACGCAGCGTAGGCACGCCCCGCGAAGTCGCTGTCGATCTTCGTGAGGATCCACGCAAAGGCCACCAGACACAGGATGCCAGGAACGAGCCACAGCGCGGAGGCACCCTTTCGAGCCCACAACCAGAATGTGAAGCATCCGACGATCTCGGCTATCGCCGCTGCGACACAGAGTGCAAGGCTCGCCATCGCCCGGTTCCCTACATTGTCCGTTGTCGACACTACCGGTGATCGTGCCCGTGCCGCTCGCCGCCGATGACACCGCGATCGCCGCCGGTCGAGAATTCCCCGATCGCCTGATTCAGAATCAAGAACGACGAGTTGAGGAACAGCGCGGCCATGATGCCAGCCACGACCAAATCCGGCCAGGCCGTCGACGTGCCCCACACCCCGAGCGCCGCAATCATAACGGCGACATTGCCGATGGCGTCGTTCCGCGAGCACAGCCAGACCGATCGAACATTGGCATCGCCGTCCTTGTAGCGCATCAGCAGGAGGACGCTCGTCACGTTCGCGGCGAGCGCCATGAACCCGATGCCGCCCATGATCTCGGCGCGAGGCACGCCCAGCACCAGGAGGCTGTAGGCCGTCGCGCCGAACACCCAGAGCCCCATCAACGTGAGGCTAACGCCTTTCACCAATGCAGCGGTCGCGCGGGTCTTGAGGCTGGCGCCTATGACGGCAAGGCTCATGCCGTAGGTCAACGTGTCGCCGAGGAAGTCGAGCGCGTCGGCCTGAAGAGCTTGAGAGCCGGCGAGCTT
>JAKALI010000809.1 GCA_021813195.1 Pseudomonadota bacterium | reverse complement strand
AGCGCGAGATAGACGGACTGCTGGGAAGCGGTCATTCTCCTCTCTGAGCCTATGTGCGGCGGCTCAAGATGCGGAGAAACAATGATCAAGAGACGTAGGAGGTGGATCATCATCGGCAATCGTTTAATTTATTTGACCTTGCTGAAGTCGGCTTCGAACTCGCTCATTTTGCCGTCGGGGAAGAACACGATCACTTTGGTCTTGGCCATCGGGTCGAAGCTCTCGTAGGCGAAGCGGGCAGTGAAACGTGAGCGATAGGCCGGGCCGTTGCCGCCTTCGTTTTTCCGGCCTCGCTCGGCGGGGCTGACATCGATCGGCTTGATGGTCTTGTTTCCCTGCTGAAACGCGATCTGCGCGCCCTCGGCAAAATACTCGTCGTCGCCGCAGAGTTGGACTTCCACTTCCATGTTCGGCATGTCCACCACTTTCCTGATGAACTCATCAGGCATCCGAACTTCTTTTTTCTGCTTCTTCGACTCCGCCGCCTCCTGCCGGCCGAACGCTTCCAAGCGATAGCGTTTCGTGCGGAGGACGGCGCTGGTGCCACAGGGATCTTTTTCAGGATCAGCTCCCACGCGAGTGACCATCGATGCTTGCTGGAGCACCTTCTTTACATCCTCGGGCGTATTGGCTTTTTCCATCGGCGCGCGCCCCGCCTCCAGCGCTTTCTGGGCCTCGTCGGCGGACAACTTCACGTCAATCGCCCAAGCCGAGGCGCTACCCATCGCAAGAATTCCCACCAGGCCGGCCAGTCCCCATCTTCCCCTCTTCACCCCAGCTGCCATGACAACCTCCTGAAAAAAGCGAATGAATTGAGCGCATTGTAGGGGAACCCTCCCCCTTTTGGCAATTAGCTCGAGAAGCGACTCCAGTTCGGATAGGGCTTCCGTCGATAAAGATCTTCGACATCTTGCGACACGGGATAGCCCACCGAGCGCAGGAGGTCGGCGACGCAGTTCAATGGCAACCCCACGACGGTCGTGAAATCCCCCTCGACGCGCTCGATCAAGTCTCCTCCCGCACCCTGAATCGAATAGGCTCCGGCCTTGCCCAACGATTCGCTTGTCTGAAGGTAGCGCTCAATCGCCGGCCGGCTGTCCTGTTTCATGACCACGACGGCGCTCAGGACCTCGACCCGTTCCACGTCCCCCGCGCGGCGACAGAGCGCCACAGCGGTATGCACATGATGGGCGCGGCCGGCCAAGCGGCTGAGCATCGCTCTCGCTTCATCAAGGTCCGCCGGTTTCCCCAGGCATGTGCCGTCGATTTCAATCACCGTGTCGCTGCCGAGCACCAGATCGTCCGGGCGCAGCTCCGCCACCGATCGTGCTTTCTCAACCGCGAAACGCGCGACCTGTTCGCGTGGAGAGAGGCCGGCGATCGGATGTTCCTCAAACATGGGCGGGCACACGTCAAACGGCACGCCTAATAGCGCGAGGAGTTCCCGGCGGCGGGGCGAGGTCGACGCCAGCACTAGCTGCATCGCGAGGCCGGCATGCTCGCATCGTCGAACGGCTCGGCCGTCTACGGCTCGATGATGCGCTGGGAGCGATACGCGGTGATGACCGCTTCCAGTTCTTCGACGGACGACACGCGAAACATTCGTGCGCGAAGCGCAGCGGCATGGGGGAAGGCCTTGCAGTACCATCCCAGGTGTTTGCGCATGCGGTGGAATTGGCCCTGGCCGCAGAGCGCCTGAAAGTGTCGGGCGTGGTCGAGCACGATGCCGAACCGCTGCTCAAGTGAAATCGACTCCTCGTTGGGCAGACTCCTGTCCCCATTACAGTGTTCAAATGCGAGCGTCCGGGCTTGCTCCTTTTCCTGAAAAAACCACGGAGCACCGAGCACGCCCCGCCCGACCAACACGCCAACCACGCCGGTTTCGCGAACGCGTCGGACGACTTCCCCAAGAGTATGGACGTCACCGTTGCCGAGCAAGAGCGTACCGGTTCCCTTGGCCAGCGCGACTGCCCGACCGATGGCGGCCCAGTCGGCGGTTCCACGATACATTTGCTGAAGCGTCCTGCCGTGCAAGGAGATCGCCGCCGGCCGTTCTTGCAACAAATGTTCGACCCAGGATTCCACCGCGACGGTATCGTAGCCCAATCTTGTTTTGATGGAGAGCGGGAGTCGGCGCCGCACAGGAGGAGCGGCAGATCCACGCTGGGCATTGAGTCGTTGAAAGGCCGCGATGCGCGCCGGCTTGAACCCCACCTGTTCCAGCGTTTGCCCGTCCGCCCAGTCGTCCATGCCGCGTCTGGTCGCCTGTATGATGGCATGGGCCAAGTCGGGGGTCTTGATGAGGGCGGCTCCCGACCCGGACGATGCGACGTTCTTCGATGGACAACCCATGTTGATGTCCACCCCGTCGAAGCCCAACTCACAGACTGCATGGGCCGCTTGATAGAAGAGGTCGGGGTCCTTGCCATAGAGCTGCGCGATCATCGGACGTTCCATCTCGCTGTACACGAGCGTCTCCAGAAGAATCTCAGGCCCGCGGCAGACATCGTGAACGTGGGTGAACTCCGTGAAGCTCACATCCGGCTTGCCCTGTCGGGCAATGATGAATCGGAAGCTGGCGTCGGTGACGCCATCCATGGGAGAAAGTCCGATGACGGGGCGCGGCAGAGTGGACCAGAAATTCATGTTCGCTCGCTTGTCGTAGCAACGACCGGTTCATTCGCTTGACTGTAAGCCTGGCGGAGTTCCTCCGCCTCTTGCCCGGCAATCGCCTCTAACTCCGGCGCCGCTTCGTGGACGAATTCCACAAAGCGCTCGATCTTCAACAAAAAGAAATCATAGGCGTGAGCCAACGGCCGCGGTTCACGAAACCAAAAGGCGATGAAGGCCGACAGAGAAACGCCTCGCCCTCCCAACCGGCGGGTGGATTCGGGAAACATGGCTTCAAGATCGCCGCCCCAATGGAGAA
>JAKALI010000808.1 GCA_021813195.1 Pseudomonadota bacterium | reverse complement strand
TGGTTCGGCGGCGTGCCGTCCGGGCGGGGATCGGCCCAGACATACCAATCGGCTTTCGGGTTGGTCTTGTCGGCCCGGCTTTCGGCGAACCAGGGATGGCGGTCTGAGGTGTGCGAGAGCACCTGATCGATGATGACCTTGAGGCCGAGCGCATGGGCGCGGGCGACCAGCACGTCGAAATCCTTCAGCGTGCCGAACAAGGGATCGATGTCGGTGTAGTTCGACACGTCATAGCCCATGTCGTCCATCGGCGAGGTGAAGATGGGTGAGAGCCAGATCGCCTCGACGCCGAGCGAGGCGACGTGGTCGAGCCGGCGGGTGATCCCGGCGAGGTCGCCGATGCCGTCGCCGTTGTCGTCCTGAAACGAGCGCGGGTAGATCTGATAGACCGCCGCGCCCCGCCACCAATCGCTCATCGAAATCCCCATGCCATCCTGCCCGTGGCGCGAGAGTTGCATGGGGTCCGGCGGCTGTAAAGCGAGCCGGCTGACGCGCCGCCGCGCTGCGAGCCGCCCGCGGGGCGCTTAGGGCATCGCCGGCGGGCCGGGCCGCCGGACGACTTGCGCAGCCCTCGGACTTGGTATAGGCCACCGAGGCCCGAGGCGAGTTGGCGGAGAGGTTACGCAGCGGATTGCAAATCCGTGTAGACCGGTTCGATTCCGGTACTCGCCTCCAGGGGCTTTTCCAGGGACCGAAGGGGACGGCTTGCTTCCGGCGCTTTTGAGGCTCTCGGGAAGCGGCTAAGGACCTTATGCTGACTAGGGCAGGAAGCCACGAGGGCCGCCTACAGCCAGCCACGGGCAGCGCCGCTCGGACGCGGCGAGCACCTCAGGCTCCGATAATCCCCGGACCAATCAGTTCGGGCCGGTTAACACGGATGACAAGGCGGTCGCGCTGAGTTAGGGAAGCCGCTCCAGCTACTTGGATGGCCGGTGGAGAGTGGTCGCTTAGGAGAAACACGCCCATGGACTGGTTCATGAACGAGTTCCAGGACATGACGAAAGTGTACCTGGGGCGCCAGCGCTTGGATGCTTGTTGATGCCGCCGCAACTCTGGAAAGTCCGTCGTGAGGTTGTTCGCTTCGGGCGCCAGCTTCGAGAGCTGCCGGAAGATCTGTACAATCTCTTCTTCGCCACCCGCCGCTATGATCGAACGGCCGCAAGGGAGATTCGGCACTTCGGCGGCGCACTTCCCGCAACAGAGCGCGTCGTCGTCTTCCTGATCTACCCCAAGGACGGCCTGCAGTTGTCGCACCTGCATGCATTTGACTATTTTGCGAAGAAGGGCTTCGCCGTTCTGGCCGTCTCGAATTTGCCGCTGGCAGAAAACGACCGCGCGACGCTGCTTCAGCACTGCTGGGCCCATATGGAGCGCCCGAACTTCGGCTATGATTTCGGCGGCTACCGTGATGCAGTGCTATGGCTCTCGGGCAGGCTCGATAGACTCGAGAGATTGGTCATCTTCAACGACTCCACTTGGTTCCCGTTGCCCGGGACGCACGATTGGCTTGACGATGCCGAGGCATTGGGTGTCGATCTCGCCGCTGCCGCTTCGAATTACGGAACTCCGCGCGCCGAGATTGAGCAGTTCCGAAATCTCCAATGGAGCTACGCGCATACGCATCGCAACTTTCACTATTGCTCCTTTGCCCTATTCATGCGGCCGGAACTCTTCCGTAGTCGCGCGTTCCTGGCATTTTGGAAGCAACTTCGGCTGACCGACAAGAAGAAGCGCACTGTTCGTCGAGGCGAGATCGGATTCAGCCAGTGGGCGATTGCGCAGGGATTTAGCCACGGCGCCACGCTAGATATCTCTCACCTTGATCGGGAACTCGACGCGCTTGACGATTGCCGATTGAGAGAGGTGGCGCAGGGGCTCATCATTCCGGAGGATCCAAAGCTACGCAGCCTGCAAGCGCGCGTCCTCGCAGACCCCTCAGAGACGCGCTCGGATCTGATCAAGTTCATCCTGCTCGTGGTATCCCGCCAAGGTTCCAGCTATGCTTTGGCACCCTATGCCGTCTTTGATCGCGGCTTTCCTTTTCTCAAGAAATCGCCGCTCTGGCTGAGCCGGGACAGCGCCAAGGCGTCCCTCAACATTCTTGGCAATCTTGCCGGGCAGGTTTCCACATTCATGCGCGAAGAGGCGCTTGCGCTTTCAAGCAGAATCCCTGCCGACACCAAGAAAGACCCTCAGATCGACCGCTCTGAGTGACGTCTCCGCAGAAGCAGGGTTTCGATCAGCTTCGCCACCCCTTCCTCGTCGGGCATCGAAGACACAAGCTCGACCCCCGCCGCGGCGCGTCGCGCCCGCTCATCCGGATTGAGGAGCAACGCCGCAACCTGCTTTGCCATCTCTCTCGGGTCAGGATCGCCAAGCAGCGCAATATCGCGCCGACCGCCGTAGTTGATCTCGTTGCCCGGACGGTCAAGATCAACCACCGGTGTGCCACATGCCATGAACTCATAGGGAACAAGGCTTGGGTTCGTTGTCGAGAACACGACACCCAAGTCGGCGTTGGAATAAGCCTGCGCTAGGTCGTTCAACGTCGGTACCATGCCAAGCGCGGTTGCCTCGAACGGCAGTCTAGAGAGATCGACGTTGCGGGAGCCATAGAAGCGCACCTCAACTTCCGGTAAGATTCGTTTGAGTTCCGTAAGCATCTCGACGCCAAGTTCGTAGCAGCGCCGAGGCATTTCCGGCTTCGCGAAGAACAGAACATTGAGATTGCTCTTCGTCCGGTGCCGTGGGTAGTAAATCGCCCTGTCGAGCGGAAATTCAAAGAAGTCTGCCTCCATCGCATAGTCTCGTTTGAGGATTTCGGCACACCAAGGACCCGAGCAAATCGCGTAGAGACCTTTGCGATAGGTGTTCTCAGCCTTAATGTATTCGCTGCCCAGCGGCGCGAACATTGGTTCAAAATCCTGCA
>JAKALI010000051.1 GCA_021813195.1 Pseudomonadota bacterium | reverse complement strand
GCACGTCGATCAAATCGCGCGCGGCGAGCCCCCGGCCAACCCAGATAAGATTATCAAGGCCTATCTCGCGTCGGCGCCGCGCTGATCACAACACACGCCAATTCTTCTCGTCAGGAGAGACCATGTCCACCGACAACGATCTCGAGAACACGCTCATCATTGAGACGACGAAAGGCACCGTAACGATCCAACTGCGTCCCGACTTGGCACCTAAGCATGTGGAGCGCATCAAACAGCTCGCGCGCGATAAATTCTACGATGGCATCGTGTTCCATCGCGTCATCGAGGGCTTTATGGCGCAAACGGGCTGCCCCCATGGCCGTGGAACTGGCGGGTCGAGCTATCCCAATCTTCCAGCAGAATTCAACGCGGAGCCGCATCTGCGCGGTGCGTGCTCCATGGCGCGCTCATCTAATCCGAACTCCGCCAACAGCCAATTTTTCATTTGTTTCGACGATGCGACCTTCCTCGACCGTAACTATACGGTGTGGGGCAAAGTGATCTCCGGCATGGAGGCCGTGGATCAGTTGGCGCGCGGGGAACCGCCGCGGTCGCCTGATAAGATGATCTCCGTTCGCATCGCTGCCGATCTCGCCTAGCGGCACCGGAACCGCAACGGCAGTTTGATCGGACCGGTGTTGCCGCTGTCGGGAAGCCACTCGGGCACCCCGTCATAGGTGATATCGGTCAGCCGTTGGGACAAAAGCTTGAGCGCTTCCATCATGTCGACGCGTGCGATGGCGTGACCCAGGCAGTGATGAATGCCGCCGCCG
This sequence comes from Pseudomonadota bacterium, assembly GCA_021813195.1. The sequence goes on along the minus strand of JAKALI010000051.1, from coordinate 12,204 downwards.
AAGCCGAAATGAGGGCGGTGTTTTTGCGTGATGTCGAAGCCCGGCGGAAAGACGGTTGGATCCGTTCCCGCCGACTCCGCGAACAAGTGTAGCGTCGTGCCTTGCGCGATGTGCAACCCTTGGAATTCAAAGTCCGTGACGGCCGCGCGGGTGACCCACGTCGTCGTGGGCTTGAGCCGCATGACCTCCTCGACGGCATTGCGCGCCAGATCTGGCTCGCGGGCCAGTCGCTCCCACTGTTGGGGGTGCTCGACGAACAAGCTCATGGCAAGCCCGATTTGATTGCGGGTCGTATCGATCCCGCCGAAGACCGCAAGCACGATCATATCTTCCAGTTCCTGATCACTCAGGTGATCTTTGTCTTCATTCGCGCTGATCAGAGCCGAAATGAAGTCGTCGCCGGGATTTTGGCGCCGTTCGGCGATCGTACTGCGGGCATAGGCGAACAATTCATCCGTCGCGGCATTCACGCGCTCTTGCTCGCGATGATACGTAACACCGAGCGCCAGCCCCATTTGGGTCGCCAGATCGGCGAGATGCCGCCAGTCGTCATGGGGCAATTGCAGCAAGGTCAGGATCACCCGTGTAGCGTACGGCTCGGAGAACGCACCCATGAATTCGCAGCGGCCCTCATTCGCGAATTGATCGATCAGGTCATTGGCGATGATCGCGAATTGAGGCTGAAGGCTGGCGATGAAGCGTGGCGCAAAGGCGGGGTTTGCAAGTCGCCGCAACCGCTTGTGATCCTGGCCCTCACGATTGAGCAGCATGCGCAGCCACCATTCCGCGAAGGAGCCCTGCGCCTTATTGTGCGCCGGCCAACGGTAGCTGCCCTGACGCAGGCGCTCGTCGCGCAAAAGCTTGTCCACCTCCTCGTAGCGCAGCACCGCGATACCGTAGGGTGTTCGCGCATACCAGTTGCGCGCGCGAGCCTCGCGCACGGCCTCAGACCGAATGGAGAATTTGGGATCGTCGACGTCGAGGTAGGCGGCGGCAGAATCGCGTGTTTGCGCAACGTCCACAGACATCGGGACAGGCTCCTCTGACATGCCATGGGCCGGTCTTCGGCGAGGGAAGCTTCGGTCGGCGCATCGGATCTCCGATAGTGGTATTAATATAGTTTGCATGTCATTCAAGGTTTTTGTGTCGGCGACCGTGCGCTTAACGAGGCGCGACGGCAGCCGGTGTTTGTCCCTCGGCCCCGTAAATGCGCGCAGCCCCGCGGCATGTCCGCGCTTTAATCCCGGTGCCTAGATGATCCTGCATTGCCTTAGGGGCCAGGCAGCAACCGGCAAGCTCGAGGGTGCGTGGACATAATGGTCGGGCGCCGGGCCCAAACGCCGGGATGGTCCGGCACGACCTTGACCGCCAGATCACTGGCCGCGTTTGCAAGCGAAGCGGATGTGGCGAGCGCGAGTGGGGCGAAAAGTGTCGCTTTGATGGTCGTTCTCCGTGTTCGGAGATGAGGGTTGGATTGAAGGGCGACGGTTCGAACTGGCGATCAGCCCTTGGCGCGGACAGCAGCAAATTTCAGCGCCGCGCCACGGGCTGTGATCAGAAACTCTGGTGCTCTCTGGTGTGCTGTTGGGTAACCTCGCTAGCGGGCAGGGGCCTCATGGGAGCGCCGGCGGCGTGCTCGCTCAAAATGCAACAGAAGAAACCCGCTCGCTGCAGCTGCAAAGAAGCACCACACGGATGTAAAGGCGTCCCAATACGCAAAAAAAGCAACGAGCGATCCAATGGTGATGATCACACCCAGCCAGCGAACGACGGCAAGCGACGACGCCATCAGTCCGACACATGTGGCAATCGGATAGAGAACGCGGATCAGGAATGGCAGGTCAGGATCAGAACTGTAGATGATGTGCCCGGCCGCGATAACCGCGGTGCGTGGTACCGTGTACAGCGACCATAGAAAATAACTGCTGGTGATGATGCCGGCCAGCAAGCACGCCGTGATGAGGCTCCGCCGTCGCGCGTCCGGTTCCAGTAGCAGCGCGGCCATCGGCGCATAAACCGGCCACACGACGAGCGCAAACATCAGGAAGACTTGTATCAGGTCGGCTGTGGCGGCGGGTGCGGGGGCCGTCGGAAGGATGAGCCACAGGACACCCTCGGTCGCCTGCTGGAGACCGAAAAAGAGTGGCATCGCAGCCAACGGAACCTCTGGTCGTTTCTGCGTCCTCGCGATCGCAGCAAGTCCACAGGAGCCAGCGACGGCGGCGGTGAGGAAACTTGCGGTCGCTGAGAAGCACATGGATCGCAGACCTTAAGAGCGCAGTTGCACCATGCGCTGTCGTTGGCGTTACTTCAAGCTCGGGAAATTGAACTCGGCACCGGCGCGAATGCCTGCAGGCCAACGCGCCGTGACGGTCTTTATGCGCGTGTAGAAGCGCACACCTTCGGGGCCATAAATCGCATGATCTCCGAACAATGAGCGCTTCCAACCGCCAAAGGAATGGTAGGCGACGGGAACAGGAATTGGCACATTGATGCCGACCATGCCGACCTCGATTTTGTCGGCAAAGGTGCGCGCCGCATCGCCATCACGAGTGAAGATTGCCGTGCCATTGCCGTACTCATGCGTGTTGATGAGTTCGGCTGCTTCGTCAAAGGAGCGCGCGCGCACGACGGACAGCACGGGACCGAAGATCTCCTGCTTGTAAATCGTCATGTCGCGCGTGACGCGATCAAACAGCGAGCCACCGAGAAAGAATCCGCTCTCGTAGCCCTGGAGCACAAGCCCGCGGCCGTCAACGACAAGGTCGGCACCTTCCTCCACACCGCGTTCAATCAGATCAACGATGCGCTGCTTGGCTTGCGCCGTTACGACAGGTCCCATTTCAGCGTCGGGATCCGTGGCCGGGCCAACCTTCAACGCACGCACGCGGGGGATCAGCGCCTCGACCAGTTGGTCGGCCGTTCTCTCGCCCACGGGAACAGCGACTGAGACGGCCATACACCGTTCACCCGCCGAGCCGTAGCCGGCTCCCATCAGCGCATCCGCCGCCTGATTGATGTCGGCGTCCGGCATAATGATCATATGGTTCTTGGCGCCGCCCAAAGCCTGCACGCGTTTGGCGTTCGCCGTCCCGCGCGCATAGATGTATTCCGCGACGGGCGTGGAGCCGACGAAGCTGATCGCTTTCACATCGGGATGATCGAGCAGCGCATCAACCACTTCCTTATCGCCATGCACGATGTTGAACACACCAGCCGGTAGCCCCGCTTCGTGCATCAATTCCCAGATCAGCACGGTAGAGGAGGGATCGCGTTCGGACGGTTTGAGGACGAAGGTGTTGCCGCACGCGATCGCGATCGGAAACATCCACATCGGCACCATGACGGGAAAGTTAAACGGAGTGATGCCGGCAACGACGCCGAGCGGCTGGCGATCTGACCAGCTATCGATGTCAGGACCAACATTGCGCGAAAATTCGCCCTTCAAGAGATGAGGAATGCCGCAAGCGAAATCGACCACGTCGATGCCGCGCTGGAGTTCACCGAGGGCGTCGGGGTGCGTCTTGCCATGTTCGCGTGAGATTGCACGTGCAATGTCATCCGCATGACGTTCGAGAAGCTCCTTGAACTTGAACATCACTTTGGCGCGCTTCATGGGTGGGGTGACACCCCAGGCCGGTTGAGCCGCCTTGGCGACGGCCACGGCCGCTACGAGCTCCTCTCGGGTTGAGAGCGGCAGGCGTGCGATCTCCTCCCCTGTTGCAGGATTAAAGACGGGAGCGAAACGCTGCGATTGGGACGCCATCTTGCGGCCGTCGATGGCGTTGTGGATCGTGAGCATGATGCGCCTCGCGGTCGGCTGGGAGATTAATGAGCGGGTTTCAGGGCGAACTGAGCACGCCGGTCAGGATGTCAAAGAGCTCGTCGATTTCCGACTTTGTGATGATCAAGGGTGGCGACAGCGCGATGATGTCGCCGGTCGTGCGGATCAGCAGCCCTTTCTCGAAGGCGGCAACGAAGCGCTCATAAGCGCGTTTCGTCGGTTGCGCGGGATCGGGTTCCAGTTCGATGGCGCCGATGAGACCGATATTGCGAATGTCGATGATGTAGGGCAGCCCCTTCAAGGCATGGAGGCGCTCCTCCCAGTACGAAGCCAGTTCGGCTGCGCGCGTAAGCAAACCTTCTTCGGCATAGGTGTCGAGGGTCGCAATTGCTGCTGCGCATGCAATGGGGTGGCCCGAGTAGGTATAGCCATGGAAGAAATCGATCATCCATTCCGGCCCCTGATTGAAGGCCTCGAATACATGATCCTGCACGAACACCGCTCCCATCGGAATGGTTCCGTTCGTGACGCCTTTGGCCGTTGTGATGATGTCGGGCGTAATGCCGAAGTAGTCCGATCCGAACGGCGTGCCAAGGCGGCCGAATGCGGTGATGACTTCATCGGCGATGAGCAGGATGTCATGCTTGCGGCATATGGCTTCGAGGCGTTTGAGATAGCCCTTGGGCGGGATCAACACGCCGGTGGAGCAGGCGACCGGCTCCACGATGACCGCCGCGATCGTGGAGGCGTCGTGAAGCGCAACGAGACGTTCCAGATCGTCGGCGAGTTCGGCTCCGTGCTCGGGTTCTCCGCGCGTGAAAGCATTGCGCGCCAGATCGTGTGTATGGCGCAGATGATCGACGCCCGCGAGCAGGGCGCCATACCATTTCCGGTTGTTGACCATGCCGCCGACAGATGTCCCGCCGAAGTTGACACCGTGATAACCGCGCTCGCGTCCGATCAGGCGAACTTTGGTGGCCTGGCCTTTCGCGCGGTGATAGGCGAGCGCCATTTTGAGTGCTGTCTCGACCGACTCCGATCCAGAGTTGGTGAAGAAGACGTGATTGAAACCCTTGGGTGCTACGTTCACGAGTCGCGAGGCGGCTTCGAAAGCCTTGACGTGCCCCATCTGGAACGAGCCCGCAAAGTCGAGCGTGGCAGCCTGCTCTTGAATGGCAGTCACAATCTTTGGTCGGCAGTGACCAGCATTGACGCACCACAACCCCGATGTGCCGTCGATGACGCGACGACCCTCGGGCGTAAAAAAGTTGACCCCGTCTGCGCGCGCAAACAGGCGCGGGTTCTTCTTGAACTGCCGATTCGCCGTGAACGGCATCCAATAGGCTTCGAGGTCGTTAGGTCTGAGTTGAAGGTTCATGATATCGGCCTTGGGAGCCACGCTCCCGCTGTGGGTGTGCCTTTAAGATGCCTGCGCGACGGCCTCGGTTAAGGCAGCTTCGAAAATATCCATGCCCTCGCGCACAATCTCGTCGCTTGCAGTCAACGGCGACAGGAAGCGGATCACGTTGCCGTAGGTGCCGCACGACAACAGGATGAGACCGCGGGCGTTGGCCGCTTTGAGCAGCGCTTGCGTCAGTTGGGGGGCCGGTTCATGGCTCTGCTCGTCCTTGACGAGTTCGATCGCGCACATCGCACCCAAGCCGCGCACGTCACCGACACAATTGAGGTTGGAACGAGATTTGAGTGCTGCGCAGCGCTCAAGAATGATGCGACCAATGGCATTTGCGCGCTCACACAGGTTTTCATCTGCGATGATGTCGAGCACGGCATGTGCGGCCGCGCACGCAACTGGATTGCCAGCGTAGGTACCGCCAAGACCGCCAGGGCCCGACGCATCCATGATTTCGGCTCGGCCCGTGATGGCAGCCAGTGGGAGCCCGCCGGCTAATCCCTTCGCCATCGTCACGACGTCGGCTTTGACGCCCGCATGCTCAAGGGCGAACATTTTGCCAGTCCGCGCAAAACCTGTTTGAATTTCGTCGGCGATGAAGACGATGCCGTGTTCATCACAAATCGCACGCAGCGCGCGCAGGAATTCGGCTGGCGCGATATTGAATCCGCCCTCGCCTTGCACCGGCTCGATGATGATACCCGCGATGCTGGAGGGGTCGGCTGTGTGCTTGAACAGGCTTTTTAGGCTCGCCAGTGACTGTTCGACTGAGACGCCATGATAGGCGTTTGGGAATTCGACCTGATAGACGTCGGCAGGGAAGGGACCGAAGCCCTTCTTGTAGGGTACGACTTTGCCCGTCAGCGCCATGCCCATGAGGGTGCGGCCATGGAACCCTGCGGTAAAAGAGACGAGCCCGGGACGCCCAGTATGAATGCGCGCCACTTTGACGGCGTTCTCGACCGCTTCGGCGCCGGTCGAGATGAGCATCGTTTTTGCCGGACCTTCGACGGGCGCGACCGCGTTCAACCGCTCAGCAAGGCGCACGTAGGATTCATAGGGCGTGACCTGGAAGCAGACGTGGCTGAACGCCTTCATCTGTTCCTCGATGGCTTTCACAATGCGCGGATGCTGGTGGCCGGTATTGGTGACGGCGATTCCGGCCGCGAAGTCGATGTAACGCTTGCCGTCCTCGCTCCAGATCTCGGCGTTCTTGGCACGCGCAGCATAGATCTGCGTGGCGTGACCGATGCCCCGAGCCACGGCTTTGTTGCGCCTGTCGTGAAGTTCGGCGGACGTGGCCATGGCGTCATGCTCCTTGCGTGAAAGCTTGAATGCCCGTCTGGGCGCGACCCAGTATCAGAGCGTGAATGTCCTGCGTTCCCTCGTAGGTATTCACGGCCTCGAGGTTCATCATATGGCGCATGACGGGATAGGCATCGGAGACACCATTGGCGCCCAACATGTCGCGCGCGGTGCGGGCAATCTGAAGCGCTTTCATGCAACTGTTCCGTTTGATGAGCGAGACGAGCTCCGGCGCAAGCTGACCCTGGTCTTTCAATCGGCCGGCTTGCAGGCAAGCGTGCAGCGCGAGGGAGATTTCGGTCTGCATATCGGCGAGTTTGACTTGAATAAGCTGATTGGCGGCAAGCGGGCGGCCGAATTGCGTACGTTCGAGGACGTACTTGCGCGCAGCCTTCCAGCAGGCCTCTGCCGCGCCGACAGCGCCCCAAGCGATGCCGAAGCGCGCACTGTTGAGACACCCGAATGGACCCTTTAGACCGCTAGCGCCCGGCAGAAGGTTCGCATCTGGTACGGCCACCCCGTCCATCACAATCTCGCCGGTGATGGAGGCGCGCAACGCGAGCTTGCCCTCGATCTTCGGCAAGGAGAGCCCAGCCATGCCGCGTTCCAGAATGAAGCCCCGGATGGGGCCATCCTGCGTCTTCGCCCACACGATCGCGATGTCGGCGATGGGCGAATTCGTGATCCACGTCTTGGTGCCGCTGAGGCGCCAGCCTGAGCCCTCGCGCACAGCACGTGTCGTCATGGATGCGGGGTCGGAGCCGCGGTCAGGCTCGGTCAGGCCAAAGCAGCCGACGAGTTCGCCGCTGGCAAGGCCCGGCAAGTATTTGCGGCGCTGCGCCTCGGTGCCGTAAGCGTAGATCGGATACATGACGAGGCTTGATTGGACGCTCATCGCCGAGCGGTAACCGGAGTCGACGGCTTCAATCGCGCGCGCAATGAGGCCGTAGGAGACCGCGGTCACGCCGGCCCCGCCGTAGGCCTCAGGGATCATCGGGCCGAGGAATCCCATGGTGCCCATGTCGCGCAGAATCTGACGGTCGAAGCTCTCATTGCGGAAGTCTGCAACCACGCGGGGAGCGAGCTTGTCGGCGGCGAATTTCTGCGCCGCTTGCGCGAGCATGCGCTCCTCATCGGTGAGCGCGCTTGCAAAGTTTAGCGGATCGGCCCAATCGAACGTGGCCCGTTCCATCGACAGCTCGGCTGAGACCTGATCCAGCTCTGTGGCATCGCGCGCTAGCGCGGTCATGGCAAATATCCTCAGTTGTGGCCGTTGCGGATTACATACCGCCCAAGCAGATGAATTTGGTCTCCAGATACTCTTCCAGGCCTTCTGCTGCGCCCTCGCGGCCAAGACCCGACTCCTTGACGCCGCCAAATGGAACCACTTCGTTGGAAAAAATGCCCTCGTTGACGCCCACCATGCCGGCCTCCAGTTTCTCGGCCGCCTTCCACGCGCGTGCCAAGTTCTGGCTGAAGAGGTAGGCCGCGAGGCCGAAAGGCGTATCGTTGGCGATGCGAATTGCCTCCTCATCGGTCTCGAAGCGGATGAGGGAGGCCACGGGGCCAAAAATTTCCTGATTGGCGATGTCCATGTCCGGCGTGACGCCGGTCAGGACGGTCGGGCGGAAAAACAGGTTGCCCGCGGCGTCCTTGGCTCCGCCGGTTCGCACTTGGCCGCCCTTGGCCAACGCATCGGCGAGCAAGCTCTCGACCTTGGTGATGGCCTCTTCATTGATGAGTGGCCCCAAATTGACGCCAGGTGTCGAGCCCGCACCGACGACGAGCTTTTCGGCCGCTTTGGCGAGCGCATCGGCGAAGCGGCTGTAGATTCCCGCCTGAACGAGGATGCGGTTGGCGCACACGCAGGTCTGACCCGCGTTGCGGTACTTGGACGCCATGGCGCCAGCAACGGCCTGATCGATGTCGGCGTCGTCGAACACGATGAGCGGGGCGTTGCCGCCGAGTTCGAGCGTGAGCTTTTTCACTGTGTCCGCACACTGGCGGTAGAGAATCTTGCCAACTTCCGTCGAACCCGTGAAGGTGAGCTTGCGGACGCGCGGATCGGCGCACAGAACCTGTCCGACGCCCCGTGCATCCATGGTCGTTACGACGTTGAAGACCCCGTCCGGAATGCCCGCGAGTTGGGCGAGCTTGGCGAGGGCCAGCGCGCACAGGGGCGTCTCCGCGGCTGGTTTGACGATAATCGTGCAGCCCGCGGCCAGTGCCGGCGCCACCTTGCGGGTGATCATCGCGATCGGAAAATTCCACGGCGTGATGGCTGCCACGACACCGATCGGCTGCTTGATGGTGACGTAACGTTTCGTGGGAGCGGTGGTGGGGATCGTGCGGCCGTATGCGCGTTTGCCTTCCTCGGCGAACCATTCCACGAACGACGCGCCATATGTGACCTCGCCGCGGGATTCCGTCAGCGGCTTGCCCTGTTCAGAGGTCATCAGTTGGGCAAGCGTCTCTGTCTCCGCGGTGATGAGGTCATACCAGCGTCTCAAAAGAGCGGCGCGCTCCTTCGCGGTCCGCGCGGCCCAGGCTGGGAAGGCGGCTTCGGCCGCATCGATCGCGCGCCGGGCGTGCTCCGGCGTCAGGTCCGGCACGGTCGCGATCTCGTGGCCGGTCGCTGGATCAACGACGGCGAATTGATCCTGTGATGTGACCCACTGGCCGCCGATAAACGCCGATGTGGGATACTCGTCGAGTTCAATGTCCATGGATGCGCCTCCGTCAGCGCAGGGTGATCGAGACCGATTTCAAATCGGCATATTTGTAGAGGGCATGCATCGAGCGGTCGCGCCCGAAGCCGGATTGTTTGAAGCCGCCGAAGGGCATGGTGATGTCGCAGGAATCCCAGCCGTTGATCCAAACCAGGCCGGCTTTGAGTTCGCGCGCAGCGCGGTGAGCCAATGAGATGTCGCGCGTCCAGACCCCTGAGGCCAAGCCGAAAATGGTGTCGTTGGCGATGCGAAACGCCGTATCGGGGTCACGGAACGATGTCACCGCGAGAACAGGCCCGAAGACCTCTTCCTGAGCGAGCGTCGAGCGCGGGTCCACGCGATCGAAGATCGTCGGCTCAACGAAGAAGCCACCGCAATCTTCGCGCACGCGCCGGCCGCCGAAGCTCAGGGCGGCGCCCTCCTGGCGTGCGGTCTCGATGTAACCGAGCACCGTGTTCATTTGCGCTTCCGATACCATCGCACCGAAATTGGTGTCAGGGGAGAGCGGGTCTCCCGGAACGAAGGTCTTCGCCGCAGCGATGAGCTTGGCGAGGAAAGCCTCGCGCACCTCCTCGTGAACGAGCAGGCGGGAACCTGCGGTGCAGACTTCGCCCTGATTGTAGAAGATACCGAACGCCGCATGTTGAGCGGCAGCATCGAGATCGGGGCAGTCGGCGAAGACGATGTGCGGGGATTTGCCGCCGAGTTCGAGACTGACGCGCTTCAAATTGCTGTCGGCGGCATACTTCATAAGCATGCGCCCAACCGGGCCGGAACCCGTGAACGTGAGCATATCGACGTCCATGTGCAAGGCGATGGCCTTGCCGGCAACGGAACCCTTGCCGGTGACGACATTCAAAACGCCTGCGGGAACGCCCGCTTCGAGCGCCAGTTCGCCGAGCTTCAGTGCGGTCATGCTGGTGAGTTCGGCGGGTTTTAAGACCACGGAATTCCCCATGGCCAGCGCTGGGGCGACCTTCCACATCGTCAGATGGATGGGGAAATTCCAGGGCATGATCGCGCCAATGACACCCAATGGTTCATGGACGGCATACGAGAAGCGGTCGGCGGTCTCCGGGCCCACTTCACCATGCACCTTGTCGAGCGCTTCTGCATAGTAGCGTAGCGTGCGGATGGAGGAGGGCACGTCGAAAGAGGTCGTATCGCGGATCGGCTTTCCGGAATCGAGCGTTTCGAGCAGAGCGAGCGCTTCGAGATCACGCTCCATCAGATCGGCAAGACGGAACAGGATGCGCTTCTTGTCGCGATAGTGCAGCCTGCGCCAGCGCTGATCCTCGAATGCGCGCCGCGCGGCTGCGACGGCAGCATTGACGTCCTCTTCCCCGCACAGAGCAATGCGGTTGATGAGGCGTCCGTCGCGAGGGGAAATGTTGTCGAACGTTGCGCCGGATTGGCTTGTCACAAGATGACCGTCGATCACGGCCAGATGGGGAAGCGCGATCGTGCCGGCGAGTTTTTCGAAATGGGCAAGCGATGTCATTCCGCCCTCCTTTATGCGACGCGCGCGTACCATTGATAATCAAGTTCCGTCACGACGCGTTCGAAGTCACGTCGCTCGACTTCCTTCACGGTTCCGTAGACGCTTTGAAACGCGGTACCGAAGCTCTCGGCAACGACTTTGGAGGACCGGAAACGTTCGATCGCATTCACCCAGGCGGTTGGTACTTGCAGAGATTCGGCGAGATCCGCGTTGCCCTCCACCGCGTGACCCGGGTCTAATCTGTGCGCTAGGCCGTGGCGGATCCCAGCGAGAATGCCGGCAACCACGAGATAGGGGTTGGCGTCCGCGCCTGCGATGCGATGTTCCACGCGCGTGGCGGACGGCGACGCGTTGAGCACGCGCAGCGAAGCGGTGCGATTGTTGTAGGCCCAGTGGGCGGCCATCGGCACATAGGATTTGGGCTGATAGCGCCGGTACGCATTCGCCGACTGGGACCACACCGCCATGAAATCGGCCATGGTCTCGCGCAGCCCGCCGAGCGCATGGCGAAAGAGATCGGAAATCGGTTCGCCCGCAAACACGTTGCGACCCTTGTCGTCGACGAGGCTGACGTGGACGTGCATGCCCGAGCCCGACCAGTCGTGATGAGGCTTGGCCATGAAGGTTGCTTCCATGCCGTGGGCGCGCGCTGCAGCCTTGACGGCGCGTTTCAGCAAGAGGCCATCGAGTGCCGCAGCGCACGGATCCGGCCGATGCTTCAAATTGATCTCGAACTGGCCGGGACCGGCTTCTTGCAGCACCGCGTCAACAGGCAGGCCCTGCGACTCGGCGATGCGATAGATATCGTCAATAAAGGGTGCGACGTGATCTAATTCTTCAAACTGATAGAGCTGCTGCCAGTCGGGATCGGCAACCAGTCCTTCCGGCGTGCGCAACTGAAAGCGGCCGTTGGCGCTCGCTGTTGTGACGTAAAATTCCAGTTCCACCGCTGTGACGGGACGATAGCCCTGTGTGGTCAGGGCCGACACTTGGCGCTCGAGGATGCGGCGGGGATCCAGTCCGCCATCGTCTTCCACGGGCACCATGACCGCCTGTGCATGGGTGGTATCGGCGAGACTGATGGGGTTCAGGGTATCAGCAAGGATGCGGAATTGCAGGTCGGGATCGCCCGTTTCCCATAGCCGTCCGGTTTCCTCCACGCAGCTGCCGCGCACATCCATGATGTAGCAGGTGGAGGGCACCATGAACCCTTTGGCCGCGAACCCGGCGAGGTCGGCGGCGCGGATGCGCTTGCCGCGCGCGATGCCGTTCAGATCGTACATAAAGACGTCGATCCATTGGACGCCCGCGTGGCGTGCGAGGAAGTCCTTGGCGGCATCGGGCGTGAGATATGTTTCGCTCATGATACGTCGGCTCCAGCGGCCGCGCCAAATTTTCGGAACAGCGTCATCGAAACAGGATTTTCCGTCACCCGCCATTCGGGATGCCACTGCACGCCGAGACAAAAAGGATG
>JAKALI010000807.1 GCA_021813195.1 Pseudomonadota bacterium | reverse complement strand
ATAGCCACCCTGCAAGGCTGCCTCACGGCACCACGAGGCATGCGGCTCAGCAGTATCGCCGACCTTGGAACGACATCGCCCAGGAAAAATCAATGGTCGGTTGCAGCCGTGCCCCCAGGCGCGCGACGATTCCAAACGAAGATGGTCAACTGCTCATTTCCTGTATGCTCAACGCCGTGGAGCAGTTTGATTAAACCGGCATCAAGTATGTAATCCTTGGCTAGCAGCAGCGCGCCCTCGTCGCTCAGGACATCTCGAGCAAGCACCATGCCAGGGGTCAGGTCCACAGTCGATAGGCATAGCACGGGGTCGTCAAGCAGCTGCCGCGTTGACATCTGCACCACGTCGAGGAAGGCATCCACGATTGCCGGATCGTAGCGGCGACGCCGATTGTGGCGCAGGAACTCGGCCGCCTGCTCTGGGGTATGCCGATAACCATCCACACTACCGCGTTGGTAGGCGTGATAGCCCTTGGCTACCGACAGAATCCGCGCACCAAGCGGAATGGCTTCCCCGCTCAGCCGGTCCGGTTGGCCATGACCATCGAAACATTCATTCTGGTGGCGAATATAAAGCGCCGCAGCCTGTAGCGACTCGATGCCGGCCAGGAGCCTGGCGCCGATCACCGGATAGCGGCCGGCCTCCAGACGTTCCTCAGGCGTGAGCCGTTCAAAGGGTTTCTTGAGCAAAGCATCGGAAAGCGCCAGCTTGCCCATGTGGTGAAGCAGACCCGCGAACATGACGTCTTGAGCCGAGGCTGAATCCATCCCCAGCTTTATGGCCAGGTCCCGCCCATGCCCGGCAACCGTCCTCGCCAGGCTCGTCAATGAGGCGTCCCGCAAGCCCACGAGGTTTACGCACAATTTCAGGGTTTCGGCATAGGCCCGGTGGTGGTTACTGTCTTCGGTTACCATGTGCCCAGCTCCCCCAGAGGTATTGTGGCGAATGGCCAGCCCTGTGGGACCGGGCTTCGAATCCCCCATGTCATACGAAGTATCGATCATTCGCGTCGCGCAGACAAACTGATGACTCCACAATGCCGCCTCGGCGTTAAGGATATGCTTTAATCGTTCTTCCCGGATCGCCTGGCGAGCAACATAAGCGAACGCCACTCCCACCCCGCAGGGGCTCCCGACTGACTAATCCCCCGCAGGCTTAAGCAATACCTCGAACTGCATCGGTAACAGGGGGCGTGAAAACAAATAACCTTGTCCGTAATCGCAGCCGGCTTGGGTCAATAGCACACGCTGTGTGTCATTTTCCACACCTTCGGCAACGACTTTTAGACCAAGTTTGTGGGCCATGACGATGATGGCCTCAGACAGCGCCCTATTGCTTGCATCCGTTTCCATATCACGAACGAAGGCCTGATCAATCTTCAAATAATCAATGTGAAATTTTTTCAAATACGAAAGCGCCGAGTATCCTGTGCCGAAATCGTCGATCGCCACCTGAATGTTTGCGTCACGAAAGCGCAGCAGCTGATCTGTCACCGCCGATTCGGCGTCCAATAACACGCTCTCCGTGATTTCGACGACCACGTTCTTTCCCTTCAAACCAACCGATTCGAGGTGCTCTAGCCAGCCGTCAAGCAGCTCTGATCTGCTCTGAAATTGCACGGCGGACATGTTCACGCTCACTTGGCACCCGACCGGGCACCCGCGCGCCCAACGACTGGCCCAGCGCGTCGCCTCCCGGAACGCCCAGTCCCCAATGTCCATGATCAACCCAGACTCCTCGGCGAGAGGGATGAATTCCGGGGGGCCTATCAAGCCAAGACGCGGATGCTGCCAGCGAATCAAGGCCTCGGCTTTTGCAATGGTACCCGTGGATAACTCCACAATCGGCTGAAACATCAGGATGAATTGATCACCAGGCAGGGCGGCCCGGAGGTCGTTAAGCAAGCCGACCCTGCGCTGGGTGCGTTCCTGCAATGAGCGTGTGAAAAAACTGTAGCGATTACGCCCCTCACGCTTGGCCACATACATAGCCTGGTCGGCATTCTTAAGCAGGCTATCGGCATCGGAAGCGTCTGCCGGATAGAAAGAGATGCCGATGCTGGCGGAAAGGTAGGCGGGCACACGACCGTGATCTGAGAAAAAAGGCTGGGAGAGTCTCAGGAGGATATCCTTGGCCACGTTCTCGATATGGGGCGACGCGTGCTCCTGCGGAAGAAGAACGGTAAATTCATCGCCGCCTACCCGAGCGACAGTATCGGATTCACGCACGCAGCCTTGGATGCGATTGGCGACCTCAACGAGCACTTCATCCCCGGCGGGATGGCCGAGCGAGTCGTTGACTTCCTTGAAACGGTCGAGATCGATGAAAAAAAGAGCAAGTGCGTTTCTGTGGCGGTGGGCTTTCTTGATCTCCTGCTCCAACCGATCATAGAACATGAACCGGTTGGGCAGTCCCGTCAGCAAATCAAAGTTGGCTTGTCGCCAGATCACTTCTTCCGACTGTTTGCGCTCGGTGATATCGCGCGTCACACCAAGCAGGGCAACGATTTCACCTGCAGCATCCCGTAACGGCGCCGCGTGAGTTTCGAGCCACCGGCGCGTGCCTTTGCTGCCCACGATGGGGAACTCAAAAACACCGCCGCTTCCTGCGCAGACCTGGCGATGGAATCCCGCGAAATCGGAGCGGTACTCCGGAGGAAGAAAGTTCATCAAGCCAATGCGCTGTGCCTCGACAAACGTTCCCACCTCCAGCATGGCAAGCCCGGCCTTGTTCATCTGTTGCAGTTGGCCATCGCAGGACACGACTTTGACGCATTCCGGTTCGCTTTCCAGGATCGAGTCAAGAAAATTCCGTTGTTCCTCCAAAGTGGCGAGCGCCGCCTTAAGCTCGGAGATGTCCTGTGCCACAAGCACTATGCACTTGTCCTCACCGTGGGTGATCAGTTCGGCGGACATTAGAAACGGTCGTTCTCC
>JAKALI010000806.1 GCA_021813195.1 Pseudomonadota bacterium | reverse complement strand
GCTGCGGCGGCTGCCAATTTGACGCGCCTTCGCGCGCGCCTCTCCAAGGGTTGTCAGTGCTCGTTCATGATCTCCGGCGCGATGATAACCGACGCCCATGTTGTTGAGCGTGATCGCCATCCCCACGACATTCTCCGTGCGTCGCCAAACCGCCAAAGCTTGTTGATAATGTTCGTCGGCTTTCGGATCTCCCAGGATCCGCAGACATCGGGCAATGTCGTGATGCGACCACGCGACGTGCGTCTCATCACCCAAGGCTTGATATAACTCCAACCCTTTCTCCAACTCACGCACGCATTGCAAGTATTCGCCGAGCTGCATGTGAGCCGAACCCAGGATGCGGTACGCCCGCGCTTCGTCGGACTCGGCGTGATGGCGGTGGAGGATCCCCAGTGTCTGCTCGCACACCATGACGGCTTCGCGGTAACGTCCAACGAGATTCCACAGCATCGCACGCCAAACGGTCACTTTGACGGTTGCCACACGATCTTTACGTGCCTTGTAAAGGTGAATGGCACGCGTGTACGCTTCTTCGGCTTCGACGTTCTTCCCCATCTCTGCGAAAATCAACCCGCGCATGACGATCAAGCTGGGGTGGTCAGCCAAAACTTGGGGTGGTAGTCCATCAATCCATCCAGCGAGTGAGGTCCACCGTCCAGTGTCGAAAGTAGACTGCGCGATCTGTTCGGTCAACCTTGCCGCCTCCTCGAACATTTCAGCGGCAAGGTAATGGGCAATGGCTTGTCCAATGGAGCCCTCGCGTGCCTCGAAGAATCTTGCGGCGTGACCGTTGAGAGTGCGCCAGCGCGTAGGATCGGTTTCGATCAATCGTCGGCGGAGAAATTCTTGGAAGAGCGTATGGAAACGATACACGGCTTTGCCCGATTCATCGGCGAGACGCACGAGGAACAAATTGCGGACTTCAATCGCTTTCAGGAGTTCATCGACATTCTTTATCTCAAGAATGGAATTACAAATTGACGCCTCGATGCGATTGAAAATGGAAACATCCAGGAGAAAGCGTTGAAGTTCAGCGGAGAGATGCTCGAATGTCTCGCTTGCCAAGAAGCGGAAAATATCTTCATACGTACCTTGATCTTGGATGAGCCGCTGGAAGATGCCGGGCCACAACGTGGGAGTCGTTAAGAGAATGCCGGCAATCCAACCTTCAGATCGGCTGGCAAGCTCTGATGCCTGCTCCGTCGAGAGATCAATCTGGTAATTCTGACGCACGAAGGCGTGCAGTTCTTCGCTCGTAAACTGTAGCTCACCCATTCCCAGGGACACCACTTGCTGATGTGTTTGGAGCGGGGCCAGGCTCAATTTCATGGGCACCGTTCGCGAGGCAATGATAAAGTGGACTTTACTGGGAAAGCGCGCCAGGAGCAGATTGATCAGGCGATTGATCGCGTCGGCGTCGGCGATGTGATGGTAATCGTCGAAGACGATGACCAATCGGCTTGAAACGTTTTTCTGGATTTCATTCGTCAGAGCGCTGATCACCGCGTCAAAATTTTCGGTGGTGGTTCCGCTCGCAAGCGCTTTTTGGGCGTGGTCACCAACGGTGGGGAAACGGCAACGGATTGACGCAATTAAATATTCCAAAAAGACCTGGGGATCGCGGTCAAGCGGTTCGAGACTGTACCAACAAACCGGCAAGGGCGTCTCGTAGCAGAAATCGATGAGGAGTGACGTCTTGCCGTATCCGGTCGGAGCTGAGACGACGACCAGTCTGCGGTCAATATGGTCGTGGAGAAAATCGACCAGACGCGAACGATGAAGGAGCAGCCGACTTCGGCGGGGCGGCGCAACCTTGGCTGCGCATGGTGACATCATTGTTTACCATCCTCGATGAGAATTGAACTATAACAATACGCTGTGGCACAAACAGCAAGTGGACTCGACAACTGCACTCGCCAATCGATCAGAAAAGCCACACCTATTCTTCGGATATTCACGACGCAAATTGCAGAGAGACATTTAAGCTGGCGGATTCCACAATTGGCGGATCTTGGATTGCAGTGCGCTAACTCGTCGGTCCATCACGGTCAAGACTGCCAAGACCGTCCGCGCTTCGCTGCCGGCGAGATCGTCTAAGTTGAGTGATTCCAAATGCATCAAGGCTTGTTCCAAATGACGCAGGGTCTCGCCCAAGGGACCCCGCACAACGTTCCTGACCATTGCGTCCGCCACGGGACGAGGCAAAGTTGCATCCAGCTCAAGCAAAGCCGAAAGCCAGAGTTGCGTGATTGCGTCTTGCTCTGAAACGGATAGTGAATGACTCAAACCCTATTCTCCTGATGCCTACGACTCGACAGTGATCTCAACGGAATCATCTACGCGTGGAGATCACTGCCGAGGTGAACTCGACCCAACTCAAGCTACCTACGATCACTTGAGAGACAGAACGCTAACAAGCCCCTAAGACATCTGGATACTGCGACGAACGGACTTGCGTTTGGAATTGTTTCCCCCGATTCCTTCGGGGGAATTGGCTCTGACCAACGGTCTGGGTTTGCATTCATGGATTAGAATGCGTGAAACAATGGTTGGGACTACACTGAGTTCGATGGCTGGGTTGCGCATGGTTGGATACGACCTCCTGGGTTGCTGAAGTAGGATCATTCGAGGCCTGTGTGGTTCTGTCCCAGTCGTGATCGATACGAATCGCTTTTAATCCACGCTCGTTCGAGATTTTGAATTCGTGCGGAACAGTTGGGCAATTTTTCAGTCGTTGAGTTTGTCAAAGTTCACGGCATTCATTATAAAAAATCGCGCTAACAAAAAACCAAAAAATGAGTAAAAAATGACACTATAGCATGACCACCGACGCAAAGGTGCCGAAACGGGCAAACTGAGGTAAACTGGGGGCATGAAAAAACCAGCCTCCAGCACCTCACCCAAAGTCGGACCCGGCGAGTATATCCCGGATACC
>JAKALI010000805.1 GCA_021813195.1 Pseudomonadota bacterium | reverse complement strand
GGAGACCGGCGGGCTGAACAGATAACCCTGCATCTCCGTACAGCCGAGCTCGTGCAGCAAATCTCGCTGCCACTCCTCCTCCACGCCCTCCGCCGTCGTCGTCATGTTGCTGGCTCTGGCGATGTTCACCACGGCCTGGATGATCGCGGACGAAGCCCCCTCGACACCGATGTTCTTCACGAAAGAGCGGTCGATCTTGATCTTGTCGAAAGGAAAGCGGTGCAGGTAGCTCAGCGAGGAATAGCCGGTACCGAAATCATCGAGTGCAATTCGGACGCCGAGCGCACGCAGCTGATGGAGCGTCGCAAGCGCCGCCTCGTCGTCTCGCATCAGCACCGCCTCGGTAATCTCCAGCTCAAGCCGTTGCGCCGCGATTCCCGAGGCGGCAAGCGCGACGGCAACGTTGAGCGCCAGCGTCTGACTGCGGAACTGGATTGGCGAGACGTTCACGGCGATGCGGACATCCTCCGGCCATCTGGCCGCCTCGCGGCACGCAGTATCCAACACGAACCGGCCGAGCTCGTTGATCATCCCGGTATCTTCCGCCACCGGGATGAAATCTGCAGGCGCAATCGTACCTCGCTGCGGATGGTGCCAGCGCAGCAAAGCCTCGCACCCCCTGATCATCCCGTTGCGGGGATCGACTACCGGCTGGTAATGGACTTCGAACCCATCGTCGGCGATCGATCGGCGCATCTCCAATTCCAGTGTACGCCGCGACCTGGCGCGCACGTCCATGCCGGGCTCGAAGAAGCGCCAGGTTCGACGGCCATCGCCCTTGGCTCCATAAAGTGCAAGGTCCGCATTATTCAGGAGCTGGTCGAGATGGCGGCCATCGCCGGGCGCCATCGCGATGCCGATGCTGGCATCGGTCGCAATCAAATGGCCGGAACACTCAAAGGGTTGCCGGATTGCATCGTAGATCGCCTGCACCAGCGCTTCGGTGTCCGCAACCGCACGGACAGGACATTGTATGATCGCGAACTCGTCTCCGCCCAACCGCGCGGCAACATCTGACTTGCCGAGGCATCCGCGCAGACGCATTGCGACGCCCTGCAGGAGTTCGTCGCCAACGGGATGGCCAAGCGCATCATTGACGCTCTTGAATTGGTCGATGTCGATATAGAGCACCGCAAGCTGTGTGCCCGGCTCCATCTCCTCCAGAGCCTTCTGGAGCTTCTCCCGGAACAGCAGGCGATTCGGCAGGTCGGTGAGCGCATCGTAATGAGCGAGATGGGCGATCCTCTCCTCGGCGCGTTTGCGCGAGGTGATGTCCTCGATCGTCGCAAGCCAGCCGCCCGACGCCAGCGGCTTGTTGACGATCTCGATGGCACGGCCGCCCGGCGCCTCGGTGATCTGGCGCGTGGCCCTGCCGGCCTTCACATTGCGAATGATGGCCGAGCAGAACGCCTCGACATCGCCGTCAAAAGAGCCCGTCTCCTGCCTGTGTGCGATCAGCCGCTGCATCGTGCAACCCTGCCTGGCTACGCCGGAGGAAAGACCGAACATGTCCAGATAAGGCTGGTTGCAGACGACAATCCGGGCCGACGCATCGTACAGCACGAGCCCCTGCGGGATATTGTCGATCGCGACACGAAGCTCGCGCCGTTCGGCGGCAAGCGAATGGTGAAGCCGTTGATGGCGCTTCACAAGCAGTCCGAGCATCGCGGCCAGGACGGCGATGCTTGCAAGCAGCAGGCTCTCGCGCACGCTGAGGGTGGTGACTGCGAAGCCGGCAGCCATGATTGCAGCAAGAATGGCGCAGCCAACCCCGAACCACTTCAGGATCGCCTTGCCTTGAATTGAATCGGCGTCATCCACAGGCGTCATCGCCTCGCGGTCCTGCATCCAGCTGAAGCGGTAGTTCCAGCTCCTGCTCATGCTTCCTTCCCCTCCTGGTATCTTCCGCGATACTGATGGAGGACGGGTTAGGACTTGCAGTTAGCGCGTGGTTAAGGATTTCCAACAAGTTTAGCTCACGCGCTCCGACCGCGTGCAAAGGCCAGCGCCTCCTGTCGCCCCATTGCGACCGCTATCGGTAAACGAGACGTAAAGATTGGCCCGGCGCGAAAAATGGACCGCGCGGTACCGCACCTTTTCGGCGGTTCCAGCCGGCGGTCTTGAAGGCGGCGGATTCCGCACCTGACGGCCACGCGAACCAGCTGAATTTTAGGCACCTGCATGTCGAGCGGCTTAACAATTTGTCCAACCGACACCGGGATAATGCGGCGGACACCACTCCTGTAATCAATCGGATCCATTGCAGTGACATCCTTTGGACGTGTGATCTCCGTACGCGGTTCGCTGGCCCGCGTTGGCCTCCTCGCAACAAGCCACATGTCCATTTCGGAAGTGCGAGCAACCGTCGGCCGCTTCGTGAGCGTGCGCAGCGCAAGCTCGGTCATCGTGGCAATGATCACCGAAGTCTCGTGCGAGAACATCCCGAGCGCCGATGCCAGCTACATCGCGGTCGCGTCCGTCGACCTGCTAGGCGAAATTCTCAATGCGGCAGAGAAACCCAAGTTCCAGCGCGGCGTCACCCACTATCCGACGATCGGCGACTCCGTTGAACTGATCTCGAGCGAGGAGTTGCGGACGATCTACGCTCCCTCGGGCTCCGACCAGATCGACGTCGGCACCTTGCAACAGGATCGCTCCGTCATCGCCTACGTCGACGTCGAGGAAATGCTGTCCAAGCACTTCGCCATTCTCGGGTCGACCGGCGTCGGCAAATCGACCGGCGTGTCGCTGCTGCTGAACGAAATTCTCAAGGCACGACCGAACCTGCGCCTGTTCCTGCTCGATGTACACAACGAATACGGCCGCTGCTTCGGCGACAAGGCGCTGGTGTTGAATCCGCGCAACCTGAAACTGCCGTTCTGGCTGTTCAACTTCGAGGAGATCGTCGACGTGCTGTTCGGCGGCCGCCCCGGCGT
>JAKALI010000804.1 GCA_021813195.1 Pseudomonadota bacterium | reverse complement strand
CCAGCGCCACGCTGACGATGGCGCGCTTGTCCGTCCAGCGCGCGAGCTTCGACGTCGCGTTGCGCCTTTGCACGACGCCCTGCGCGGCGAGCCCGGCAAGGACGATCAGAGCCAAAGGCAGAATGAACCTGCCGAGGCGTTTGCGCGGCCGCGACGGTTCCGTGACGGCGACACGCGGGTGCTCGTTCATGTCGCGATCCTCATTTGGCGGTTTCAGGAGCGGCGGCTTCGGATTCGTTGCGCCGCGAATGAACGATGCTGAAAACGACGGGAACGAAGATCAGGGTCGCAACCGTCGAGAACAGGAGGCCGCCGATCACCGCGCGGCCAAGCGGCGCATTCTGTTCCGCGCTGAGCGCCATCGGCGCCATGCCGATGATCATGGCGGAGGCCGTCATCAGCACCGGTCGGAACCGGCCGAATCCCGCTTCGAGCGCGGCGCTGACCGAGTCCAGTCCCTCGGCGAGCTTTTCGCGCGCAAAGGCGATCACCAGCAACGAATTGGCGGTGGCGACGCCGACGCACATGATGGCGCCGGTCAGCGCAGGCACGGACAGCGTGGTCTTCGACAGAAACAGCATCCACACAATGCCCGCCTGGGCCGATGGGAGGGCGCTGACGATGACGAACGGATCGAGCCACGACTGGAAATTGACGACGATCAGCAGATAGATCAGCACGATCGCCAGGGCCAGACCGAGGAAGAGCTGGGTATAGGCGGCGTTCATCGTCGCGGTCTGTCCGCGAAGGATCACCTGGGTGCCGCGGGGGCGCTCCTTGTCCATGTCGGCGATGATCTTCTGGACGTCGTTCGAGACGCCGCCGAGGTCCCGCTTGTTGTTCGAGGCGAAAATGTCGATCACGGGTTGAACCGAATAATGCGAGACGACGGCGTCGCTGACGGTGCGGCTGATTCGCGCCAAGCCGCCGAGAATCTGTGTCGAACGCCAAAGCCGTGGTGTGGAGTTGGGGGAGAGGCCATCGCCGCGCGCCAAGCCGCCGGAACTCTGTTTCGACTCGGTTTGCGATATCGGCAGGCGCGCGAGCGAATCGAGCGAATCCATCCAATATTGCGGGGTTTGCGCCACCACCGGATAAGATATGCCGGTTTTCGGATTGAGCCAGAACACCGGGTCGGTCTGGATCGACCCCGCAAGCGTCACCTGGAGTGAGGTGACGACGTCGCTTTCGGTCACGCCGACCTGATCGGCGAGGGTGCGGTTGACATCGACGCGAATGGTGGGGACGTCGAAGACCTGCTGGATGCGCGCATCCGCCACGCCGGTGATACGGGCGATGCGCCTGAGCATCTTTTGCGCGAAAGCCTTGTTGGCCTCCATGTTATTGCCGACGATCTGGACATCGATCGGCGCCGGCAATCCGAAATTGAGGATCTGGGTCACGATGTCGGCGGGCAGGAACGAGAATTGCACGCCTGGAAATTTTTCAGGGAGGACTTCGCGCAGGCGTTCGACCACCCGCTCGGTATGTTTCTCCTGACCTTCCTTGAGCGTGATGAGCACATCGGCGTCGGCGGCGCTGATCGTGCCGGAATTGCCGTAAGCCGCATTGATGCCGCTGATCGGCAGGCCGATGTTGTCGACGATCGAGGACACGTTCTCCGGCCCGGCGACACGCCGAACCTCGGCCTCGATCCGATCGCCCAGCCGCGCCGTGCTTTCGATCCTCAAGCCGGCCGAGCCACGGAAATGCAGCTTGATCTGCGTGGTCTCGACCTCGGGAAAGAAATTCCTGCCAAGGAACGGAAAAAGGCTGAACGACGCGATGACGAATCCGAGGAAGGCGAAAACGAAACGCAGCCGCAATTTCAGCGCTTTGGCGAGCAGTCCGGCATAGGCGTGGCGGAATGCCTCGAACCGATGCTCGAAGGCGCGCTGGAAGCGCACCAGCGGATTGCGCGGCGGCGGCGCGTCTTCACCCATATGCCCGCCCTGACCGGCGAGCAGATAATGGGCCATGGTCGGAACGAGCGTCAGGGAGAGGACGTAGGACGCCGTCAGCGCAAAGACCACCGCCTTGGCCAAAGGTCGGAACAGATAGCCCGAGACGCCGGTGAGGCCGAACATGGAGACGAAGACGATCGACATGCACATGAGCGAGATCGTCACCGGAGCGATGATCTGGCGGGCGCAGTCGGTGATCGCGGTTTCGATCTCCTTGTCGCGCTCGAGTTGCGAATTGATGTTCTCGATCCATACGGTCGCGTCGTCGACCAATATGCCGACCGCCAGCGCGAGACCGCCAAGCGTCATCACGTTGATGGTTTCGCCGGTGGCCGCGAGCGCTGCGATCGCCGCGAGAATCGCCAGCGGAATCGACACGCTGATGATCATGGTCGAACGCACGCTGCCGAGGAAGAGCAGAATCATCAGACCCGTAAGGCCCGCCGCGATCAGGCCCTCGCGAATAACCGAGCGCACGGCCGCCTCGACGAAGACGGACTGATCGCCAACCGCTTTGAGATGCAGCGATTGCGGGATGGTTTCCCGCAATTGCGGCAAGAGCTTCTTGACGCCCGAAATCACATCGAGGGTTGACGCCGACCCCGCCTTCACGATGGTCATCAGCACGGCGTTGGAGCCGTTCACCCGCACGATATTGGTTTGCGGCGGATAGCTGTCATGCACATAGGCGACGTCGCGCAACATCACCGTGGCGCCGCCAACGGTGCGAACCGGCAGCCCGTTGAGGTCCTGCAGGCGCTGCGGCGAGTCGTTCAGATCGACGACATACTCGAACATGCCAATCTTTTCGGTTCCGACTGGCGTGATCAGATTCTGATTTGCGACCGCGTCCACGACGTCTTGCGCCGACAGACCATTGGATTGCAGCTTCGCCTGATCGATGTCGATCTGAACCTGGCGAACCTTGCCGCCATAAGGCGAGGGCACGGCCGCGCCTTGACCCCGTTCAAT
>JAKALI010000803.1 GCA_021813195.1 Pseudomonadota bacterium | reverse complement strand
CGGAAGTGAATCCCGGCGATATCCTCGTCGGTAAGATCACGCCCAAGGGCGAGAGCCCAATGACCCCCGAGGAGAAGCTGCTGCGGGCCATCTTTGGCGAAAAGGCATCCGACGTCCGCGATACGTCGCTCCGGCTGCCGCCAGGCGTTTCGGGCACAGTCGTGGAGGTGCGCGTCTTTAATCGTCATGGCGTCGACAAGGACGAGCGCGCGATGGCAATCGAGCGCGAGGAGATAGAGCGTCTCGCCAAGGACCGCGATGACGAACTCCAGATCCTGGATCGCAACGTCTATGCGCGTCTCAAGGAAGCGTTGCTCGGCAAGGAGGTCGCAAAAGGGCCCAAGGGTGCGCGCAAGGGCACCAAGCTCGACGAAGCCATTCTCAGTGAGATTCCGCGCAGCCAGTGGTGGGAAATCGGTCTGGCCGATGAAAAAGCCCAGGCCGAGATGGAGGCCATTAACAAGCAGTACGATGAGGCAAGGAAGAGCCTTGAGCGCCGCTTCGTGGACAAGGTGGACAAGCTCCAACGGGGCGACGAGTTGCCACCCGGCGTGATGAAGATGGTGAAGGTGTTCGTCGCCGTGAAGCGCAAGATTCAGCCGGGGGACAAGATGGCTGGCCGTCACGGCAACAAGGGTGTCGTGTCCATGATCGTGCCCTGCGAGGACATGCCATTCCTTGAGGACGGCACGCACGTGGACGTCGTGCTCAATCCTCTCGGGGTGCCAAGCCGCATGAACGTCGGCCAGATTCTTGAGACGCATCTGGGGTGGGCGTGCCGCGGTCTCGGCCGGGCCATCGACAAAGCCTTGCGCGAATTCCATGCTTCCGGCCAGTCAAAAGCGTTGCGCGAGGAATTGCAGAAAATCTATGGCAAGGATGCGATCAAGGCGTCGGCAAAAGACGAAGAGGTTGCAAGCATCGCCTCTTTACTCACGCGGGGTGTGCCGATCGCCACGCCCGTCTTCGACGGCGCGCGCGAGGCCGACATCGTGGACATGCTCCAGCAGGCCGGATTTGATTCCTCCGGTCAGGTCACGCTCTACGACGGGCGCACCGGCGAGCCGTTCGATCGTAAGGTGACGGTCGGCTACAAGTATGTGCTGAAGCTGCACCATCTCGTCGACGACAAGATCCATGCGCGCTCGATCGGTCCTTACTCTCTTGTCACGCAGCAGCCGCTGGGTGGCAAGGCGCAGTTTGGCGGCCAGCGTTTTGGCGAAATGGAGGTCTGGGCGCTGGAAGCCTATGGCGCTGCCTACACGCTGCAGGAGATGCTGACGGTCAAATCGGACGACGTCGCCGGCCGCACCAAGGTCTACGAGGCGATCGTACGGGGCGAAGATGCCTTCGAGGCGGGCGTGCCGGAGAGCTTCAACGTGCTCGTGAAGGAGATGCGCGCCCTTGGACTGAACGTCGAGCTGATCAATTCCGACGCAATCCCTGAACCGAATGCCCCGGGTGAGGGCAGTGAAGCGCCTCCGCAGCTGCCGTCGCAGGCGGCCGAGTAACAACCGCCCGTTTCTGATCGCGCATGATGAGAACGTGCGCGATCACACTACGTGCGCCCCGTGCCAGGATGAGGGAGCTCTAGCTCCCCCGCTCCATGAGGAGAGACGAGCCGATGAATGAGATCACCAACATTTTTAAGACCCAGGCGCC
Source organism: Pseudomonadota bacterium (assembly GCA_021813195.1). Next base: position 1,276 of record JAKALI010000803.1, on the reverse strand, counting down.
GTTACCCGCCTTCGATCAGATCAAGATCTCGATCGCATCGCCTGAAGACATCCTGTCGTGGTCGTACGGTGAGATCAAAAAACCCGAGACGATCAATTACCGCACGTTCAAGCCAGAGCGCGACGGGCTCTTCTGCGCGCGTATTTTCGGCCCCACGAAGGACTACGAGTGCTTGTGCGGCAAGTACAAGCGCATGAAATACAAGGGTCTCATCTGCGAGAAGTGCGGCGTGGAAGTGACGCTCGCCAAGGTGCGGCGGGAACGTATGGGCCATATCGAATTAGCGGCTCCCGTGGCGCATATCTGGTTTTTGAAGTCGCTACCCTCGCGTATCGGATTGCTGCTGGACATGTCGCTCAAGGATCTCGAGCGCGTGCTCTATTTCGAAAACTATATCGTCATTGAGCCCGGCATTTCGCCATTTAAGGAAATGCAACTGCTGACCGAGGAGCAGTACAACCAGGCGCTCGATGAACATGGCCCCGATAGCTTCACTGCTGGTATCGGCGCGGAAGCCATTCGCGAGATCCTGGCAGCGATGGATCTGCCGAAGATCCGCGACCAGTTGCGCCAGGAGATCGCCGAAGCGACGACGGAATTAAAGCCTAAGAAGCTGGCCAAGCGCCTCAAGGTGATCGAAGCCTTTATCGAGAGCGGGAACCGCCCGGAGTGGATGATCCTCACCCACATTCCCGTGATCCCGCCGGAATTGCGACCGCTCGTTCCGCTCGATGGCGGACGCTTTGCGACCTCCGATCTCAACGATCTTTACCGACGTGTCATCAATCGTAACAACCGTTTGAAGCGGCTGATGGAGATAAGGGCTCCCGACATCGTCATCCGCAACGAAAAGCGGATGGTTCAGGAGTCGGTGGATGCACTGTTCGACAACGGCCGCCGTGGCCGCGTGATGACGGGCGCCAATAAGCGTCCGTTGAAGTCGCTTGCCGACATGCTCAAAGGCAAGCAGGGGCGTTTCCGGCAGAACCTGCTCGGCAAGCGCGTCGATTACTCGGGCCGTTCCGTCATTGTGGTGGGTCCGGAATTGAAGCTTCACCAGTGCGGCTTACCCAAAAAAATGGCGTTGGAGCTGTTCAAGCCGTTTATCTACGCGCGCCTGCAGACACTTGGTCAGGCGGCCACGGTCAAACAGGCCAAAAAGCTCGTCGAGAAGGAGAAGCCCGAGGTTTGGGACGTTCTCGACGAGGTGATCCGCGAACATCCCGTGCTGCTGAACCGCGCGCCGACGCTGCACAGGCTCGGCATCCAGGCGTTC
>JAKALI010000802.1 GCA_021813195.1 Pseudomonadota bacterium | reverse complement strand
TCTTGAGCGCGGACACAACCGGCGAAATAGCGGAAGTGATCGACGGTGAGCGGGATATCGGCATTCAGCGTCTCGCGGATCGGCTTGCCGTTGTCCACCGTCTCGGCATAGGCCAGCAATTCGAGGTTGGCTTCGATGCGGTCGGCGATCTTGAGCAGAACGTTGGCACGATCGGCCGGCGCCGTCTTGCCCCACTTGTCGGCGGCGGCATGCGCCGCGTCGAGCGCCAGTTCGATGTCGCCGGCGCCGGAGCGGGCGGCTCGAGTGTAGGGCTTGCCGTTGATCGGGCTGATCACGTCGAAATATTCGCCCTTGACCGGGGCGAGCCACTTGCCACCGATGAAGTTATCGTACTTGGCTCTGAACTGAACTTTGGCGCCAGCGCTACCGGGTGCTGCGTAAATCATGGGGTTCTCCTCCTGTAGGTTTATCGGCGTGGCAGACAACCGCGCCTGTCCTCATTCCGCAGGGAACGTGCCATGCTGGAAGAAATCTCAAGTCACTGTTTTCATGCAACAGCGTGATTTTTGCGCTGCGTCACGCCCATGAGCGTGACGTACCACCCTGGCGCACTGTCACGAATTGACACAGTTGCCGGACACAGCGTGCGGAAGTCTTGCGTCTCGTTATGCGGCCGCGTATGGTTGCAAGAAAACCTTCGCCAAAAGGTGAACCGCACAACCGGAGGAGAGCGACATATTGACCATGCCCACGGGTACGGCATTGCGGCAAGCGCGGACCCAGCTAATCGAACGCGGCGAAATACCGCCCGCGACGCTTGTCGGTCCGACGGTCGCGCGCTCTTGGCGCCGTTGTCTCGATGCGGGCTTGGCGCCTATCGGCCGTCTGCCGGATGCGCCGCATTTGAACGGGCTCCAGTTCATCCGCGTCGCCGATCGGCAGCGGGAGCTGCTGGCTCATTCGCGGCCGGTCATGGAGTACCTGCACGCCCAGACACGCAATTCCGGTAGCCTGATTCTTCTTGCCGACGATCGCGGGATGGTGCTGCATACCTTGGGCGACAGCGATTTTCTTGGACGTGCCGAACGTGTGGCCCTGATGCCAGGGGCTTCCTGGCATGAACGACATCGCGGCACCAATGCGATCGGCACGGCGCTGGCAGAAGCCTGCCCGGTCGTCGTGCATGGCGCCGAGCATTTTCTCGACCGCAACGGTTTCCTTACCTGTGCTGCCGCCCCGGTGATGGCTCCGGACGGCCGGCTGCTCGGCGTGCTGGATATTTCCGGAGACCAGCGCGGGCGCCATCCACACACCTTCGGTCTGGTGCGCGCGGCGGCGCAGATGATCGAAAACCGCCTGTTCGATGCGCGTCACGGGGACGCCCTTCGCATCCGTTTTCATCCGCTCGCCGAAGGGATCGGCACCGTCGCCGAAGGTGTCGCGGCCCTCTCAGAGGATGGCTGGATCGTCGGCGCCAATCAGGCGGGCCTGAGCTTGCTGGGTTTATGTCCGGCCGATCTTGGTGCGACCTCGATTGCACGCGTGCTGCAATTGCGTCCGGCGGAACTCAATGATTGGGGACGAAGGCGGGGCAGCGAAACGATGTCGGTCATGCAGCGCTCAGGCAATCGCCTGTTCGTGCGCGTCGAACCGGGGCGCGGGACGATTCGGCTTGTCGTACCGCGTTCCCCTGATGAGACCAGGGATGCGCTGTCGAAGCTCGACTCCGGGGATACGAAACTTAAATTCTCCATCGACAAGGCGCGCCGCGTCATTGGCAAACCCATCGCACTCTTGCTCCAGGGCGAATCGGGAGTGGGCAAGGAGGTCTTCGCCAAGGCCTTCCACGACGCCGGGCCGCGTCGAGCCAAACCCTTCATCGCCCTGAATTGCGCCACCCTCCCGGAAAACCTGATCGAAACGGAACTCTTCGGTTATGTTCCTGGCGCTTTTTCCGGAGCGCGCAAGGAGGGCTGCCCTGGCCGTATCCGCGCAGCGCACGGGGGCACCCTGTTTCTCGATGAAATTGGCGATATGCCCCTTGTGCAGCAGTCGCGACTGCTGCGCGTGCTACAGGAACGCGAAGTGGTACCGGTCGGCGGCGGCACACCCGTTGCAGTGGACTTCGTTCTGGTCTGCGCCACGCATCTCAATCTGAGAGCGGAAATGGAAGCCGGGCGCTTCCGGGCCGATCTTTACTACCGAATCAACGGCCTAACTTTGGTGCTCCCTTCCCTGCGCGAGCGCAATGACTTTGCCGCTTTGACGGCGCGAATGCTCAGAGAAATGGCTCCTGACCGCGACGTTTCCTTGTCTGATGCGCTTGCCTCCGCCTTTGCCCATTACGCCTGGCCCGGCAACCTGCGCCAGTTGACCAACGCGCTGCGCACGGCCTGTGCGCTGCTCGATGACGGCGAGATGCAAATCGGTTGGCAGCACCTGCCTGAAGATCTCGTGGAAGAATTGCAGCGACCGCCCCAGAGCCCAGTCGGGTCTGGCCCAATTGAGCCGGGCGCCGCTGCGCCTGCGGGAGACAGCCTGGAAGAACTATCCCTTGCGGCGATGGTGCGCGCGATATCCGCGAGTCACGGCAACATGTCCGAGGCGGCGAGACGCTTGGGGATCAGTCGTAATACCTTGTACCGGCGGCTAAAGAGCGGCAAGCGGAATCAGACGGAACGCGTGTGCGCTGCCGGCCCGATACGTGCGGTCGGATTTGACTAATTATGGGCCTACATTTCCGTCTCGCCCATGATGTCCGCCCCCTCCCCCTTCTTTTGCGGCAGTTCGGCGACCATGACATCGGTGGTGAGAATCAGGCTGGCGATCGAAGCCGCGTTTTGCAGGGCGCAACGCGTCACCTTGGCGGGGTCGAGCACCCCCATCTCGATGAGATCGCCGTATTCGCCTGAAGCCGCGTTGTAACCGAAGCTGCCTCGGCCCGCCTGAACCTTGTCGAGCACTACCGCGGGTTCGCCG
>JAKALI010000801.1 GCA_021813195.1 Pseudomonadota bacterium | reverse complement strand
GATGCGCGGCACGCACCCGCACGCGGGCAAAGCGCGAGGTCAGCTTTTCGTTCGTTCCTTGCCGCCACGTGATGGTGCGCCAGGCTTTGGCCGGCAGGCCGAACGCGAGCGCCTTGACTGCGACCGGCTGATGTTGACGGTTGCGGCGCATCAGTTTCGGCGGACGCCCGCGACCCGACCACGGCTTCGGCGGCAAAGGACTGGTGCCGGGCGCCCATACCGTTGTGTTCGACAGAATACCCGCCACATAGGTCAACCCCAGCGCCGTGATCTCCGTGCGCAGGTCGCTGTTGTTGCCATAACCCGCATCCATCAGCACAACGCCGCGCGGAAGTCCGGCCGCACAGGCCCACCGCAACTGTTCCAATGCGATCTCCGGCTTGGTCTGGAAGCCGACTTCGGCGGGGATGCCCACCTTGCGACACCGATCGCGATCCTCAGCCCATTCCTTCGGTAGATAGAGGCGATAGGCGACAGGCAGGCTGGCGTGATAATTGGCGAGCGACAGCGACACTGCTACCTGGCAATTATCCTGCTTGCCGAGTTGCCCGCAATATTGCCGTGCAACTCCAACCGAATGTCGCCCCTGCTTAGGAAAGCCGGTATCGTCGATGATCCAAGCTTCGATCGGGCCCTGGCGTTCAATCGCCGGCAGGACCATCTCGCGCACCTTGCCCAGCACTTTCTCGTCCGACCAGGCGCCGCTGCCGACGAAATGCAGCAGCGATTGATGCTGTGCCGCGGTTCGGTCCGGCGCGGTTACCGCCGCCATCGGCTCCACGCTCTTGCGACCGGCACAGGCCATCAGGCCGACGCAATAGTCGCGTAGCGGCCCTCTCCGATCGGCATGACCGATTACGCTCGCAAGCCCTTCCAAATATGCCGCAAATCGTCTCTCGCTGGTCTTCGTGCCACGCCGGCTCATGTTGGCCTCATTCGCCGATGGGCAAGCCTCGCACCATCACTGATTCTGGCCGGCTAAAACCTGCGGCTTTGTGACTCAGTAAAACTAGGCCGCGTTGACAAAGTGCCGTAGCCAGAGGCGCACGGCGACGAGGTGTATGAAGCCGAGGAATGTGTCGGCGAGCTTGTCGTAGCGAGTGGCAACACGACGAGCATTCTTGAGACGGTTGAAGCATCGTTCGATACGGTTGCGCAGTGCATAGATGGCTCCATCGATCGCGATCTGCACGCGCCGATTTTTCTTGGTGGGAATCATCGGCACACCACCACGCTTTTCTACATCGGCTCGAACGGCGTCACTATCGTAGCCGCGGTCCGCGAGTAACACCTTGGGATTGGGCGCATCCTTATTCATCAGCGCCTCATAGCCTTTGATGTCGTGCGCTTCGCCCGCCGTGAGCGTGGTGCCGATCGGGAGGTCTTGCGCATTCGTGCGGAGATGGATTTTGGTCGAGAACCCACCGCGCGAACGGCCAAGAGCGTTTCTCTGAATCCCCCCCTTCCGCCGGCTGCATGATGATGTGCCCGGATGATGGTGGAGTCGATCATTTGAAGGGTATCGGGAACCGCCTCGGTTTTCGCCAGGGCTTCCAGCAGAATGTCCCACAGTCCTGCACGCGTCCACCGCAGGAATTGGCGATAAACCGAACTCCATTTGCCCAGTTCCTCTGGCAGATCGCGCCATGGCGCGCCCGTCTGAGCAATCCAGAAAATGCCATCCAGCACCCGCCGATGATCGGCGGGAGGTCGCCCGCGCTTGGGGCCAGTCTCGATTACAAACTGTTCGAAAAACGCCCATTCCGCATCCGTCAGCCGACCTCGAATCAATTCTGCCTCCCTTCAAAAGGCAGCCTTGAATCAAGCCCCGATTCCTCCGTCAATCACTTTGTAAACACCGCCTAGCATTACAGTTGCAATTTCGCGGAGTTTCTGAATCCATAAGCCACCATGATTCGGGAGATCATGGATGGCTGGCCGATCGGTTGAGGTAACTCTGGAGCTGTGGGCTTCGTCGTTGCGGGATGTGAAGAGGCGGATACGTCCTCTGTTCACGCAGGATCGGGTTGCGAGGTCGGCGGGACAATTCTTGGACGGGTTGTTGGGTAACGAGCCGCGCAAGACAGGCTGGATGCGCGCGGAAGCGGCGGGCGATGCCGGACCGTGGCGCCAGCAGGCGATTTTGGGCCGCGGTCGGTGGGATGCCGATGCGTTGTGCGACATCGTGCGCGAGTACGCGATGGAAACGTTGGCGGATGAAGACGCAGTTCTGGTCATCGATGAGACCGGATTTTTGAAGCAGGGCAAGGCGTCGTGCGGAGTGGCGCGCCAATACACGGGCTCGGCAGGCAAGATCACCAACTGCCAAATTGGCGTGTTCGCCGCTTATGTCTCGTGCCACGGTCATGCCTTCATCGACCGGGCGCTTTATCTGCCGAAAGAATGGACGGACAATCGCAGGCGTCTGAAAGCAGCGCATGTGCCGGAAGATGTAGGTTTTGCCACCAAGCCTCAGATCGCACGCAGGATGATTGCGCGCGCAGTCGCTGCCGGCGTGCCCTTCAGTTTTGTTGCGGCGGACAGTGTCTACGGGGTCGGCGATATTGAAATGATGCTGCGCAAGGTCGGCAAGGGTTATGTTCTGGGCGTTGCCGCCAATCATGTGTTCCAGTCCTGGAGCAAGAAACTGTTTGTCGGGGGTACTGCCGCCAGAATTGCGCAAGACCTTCCCAAAACGGCCTGGAAACGTCTGTCGGCGGGCGAAGGCACCAAAGGCCCGCGCTGGCACGATTGGGCCTATGTCGAACTGGCCGATCTCGATGCCGGAGAATATTGCAGCACTCTTTCAGGAGAGTGGACGCGAGGTCTGCTGATCCGCCGCAACATTGCCGATGGCGATCTGGCCTTCTTCTCCACTTGGTGTCCCAAGGGCACGTCCATAAAGAAACTGGTATCGATTGAAGGCCATCGCTGGGCGATCGAAGATAGC
>JAKALI010000800.1 GCA_021813195.1 Pseudomonadota bacterium | reverse complement strand
CGAAGGCGGCATCGCCAATATGAACTATTCGATCTCGAACAACGCCGAGTACGGCGAGTATGTCACCGGCCCGAAAGTGATCAACGAGACGAGCCGCGCCGCAATGCGCGAGGCGCTCAAAAACATCCAGACCGGCGAGTATGCCAAGCGCTTCATCCTCGAAGGGCAGACGAACTACCCGGAGATGACGGGCCGTCGGCGCCTGATGGCCGCGCACCAGATCGAGATCGTGGGCGAGAAGCTTCGCAGCATGATGCCCTGGATCACCGCGAACAAGCTGGTGGACAAGAGCAAGAACTGAGAAACATCATTTCACCGCAAAGACGCGAAGAGCGCGAAGAAGAGCAGTCCCGCGTCAGGAGCGAAACCTTTGCGTCCTTTGCGCCTTCGCGGTTCAAGGATATATTAAGCATGATGAAAAACTACGGTATCCCGGTCGCCGCGGAAGGCTGGCCGTTCATCATCCCTCTCGCGGTCGCAACCGGGATTCTTTTTGCCCTCGGCTGGAAGAACACGGGGATCGTCGCGCTCGTGCTGACGCTCTTTGTCCTCTTCTTCTTCCGGGACCCGGAACGCCATGTTCCCGACGGCGAAGGCCTGGTCGTCTCGCCGGCCGACGGCAGGGTCATCATCGTGACCGATTATTTCGAGCCGGAATATCTGAAGAAGGACGTGAAGAAGATCAGCATCTTCCTGTCGGTCTTCAATGTGCACGTGAACCGATCGCCTGTGGCCGGCACGGTCGAAACGGTGAAGTACAATCCCGGCAAGTTCCTCGTTGCATCGGCGGACAAGGCATCCACGGACAATGAACAGACCGCCATGGTCATCAAGACAGGAAAACATCAGCTGCTGGTGAAGCAGATCGCCGGGCTGATCGCCCGCCGGATCGTCTGCTACGCCAAGCCGGGGGACGCGATAAAAACCGGCGAGCGGTACGGCCTTATCCGTTTCGGATCGCGCGTCGATATCTTTCTTCCCAAGGACGCAGATATCCTCGTGAACGTGGGCGACCGGGTCAAGGGCGCCCGTGATGTGATCGGTGTGCTGAAATGAGAAAAGGGATCTATCTCCTGCCGAACATCATCACGCTGTCCAGCATGTTCTCGGGGTTCTACTCGATCATCGCATCGTTCAACTCCGACTACGAACGCGCCGCCTGGACCATCATGATCGCGGCGGTGTTCGATGTGCTGGACGGATGGGTCGCGCGCATGACCCATACCACGTCCAAGTTCGGCATCGAGATCGATTCCCTCTCCGACGCCATCTCCTTCGGCGTTGCGCCGGGCGTGCTGGTTTACAGCTGGTCGCTCCAGTCCTTCGGCAAGATCGGCTGGCTGGCGTCGTTTTTCATGGTTGCCTGCGCCGCCCTCCGGCTGGCCCGGTTCAACGTGCAGATGGGCAGCACCGAGAAGAAGCATTTCACCGGCCTGCCGTCGCCGGCCGCGGCGCTCATGATCGCCACGACGGTGCTGGCCTACGAAGAAGTCATCGACATTCTGAAACAGCTGCAGTATGAGCGGCTTGCGGACATCATCGGCCTGGACTACTGGGTCCTGGCGCTGACGTTCATCGTTGCAGGGCTCATGGTGAGCAATATCACCTACCACAGCCTGAAGGAAGCCAATCTCAAGGAGCGGCGTCCTTTCGGGCTTCTCGTGGTGATCGTGGCGGTCCTTGCGGTCGTGGCCTACCATCCCGCCCTCGTGCTGTTCCTCATCACGCTCTTCTATGTCCTGACCGGACTGGGAGAAGCGCTGTACCGGCTTCTGAAACCGCGCACCGCTGCGGCGTGAGATCGGCGAAGCACGTTCTGCCTCACGAATTCCGGCACCAGTGACCGCACGTAACTGCGGAGGATCGCTCTCATGGAACGAATCGTCAGAATATTCGACACCACGCTTCGGGACGGCGAGCAGTCGCCCGGCGCGAGCATGAACGTCGACGAAAAGGTCACGCTCGCAAAGCAGCTTGCGCGGCTCGGCGTGGACATCATCGAGGCGGGGTTCGCGATCTCCTCGCCCGGCGATTTCGAGGCGATCCGGCGCATCGGCGGGGAGGTGGAAGGCCCCGTGATCTGCAGCCTTGCCCGGGCAAAAGAACCCGACATCAAGCGGGCCTGGGAAGCGCTGAGGGACATTCCGCGCCGCCGCCTGCACACGTTCCATTCCACCAGCGATATCCACCTTAAGCACCAGTTCCGCATCGATCAGGCCGAAGCGCTGAAACGCTCCGTGGAGATGGTGAAGCTCGCCAAGAGCCTGATCGAGGACGTCGAGTTCTCGGCCATGGACGCGACGCGTACCGATGTGGGCTATCTGTCCGAAGTGCTTGAGGCGGTCATCGAAGCCGGCGCCGGGACCGTCAACATCCCCGACACGGTCGGGTACACCACCCCGGAGGAGTTCGGGAAGTTCATCAAGGCGGTAAAGGACCGGGTCAGGAACATCGACAAGGCCGTCATTTCCGTGCATTGTCACAACGACCTCGGCATGGCCGTGGCGAACTCTCTGGCAGCGGTGCTGAACGGCGCAGGCCAGGTGGAGTGCACATTGAACGGCATCGGCGAACGGGCGGGCAACTGCTCCATGGAAGAGGTGGTGATGGCGCTCAAGACGCGCCGGGATTTCTACGGCGCGGATACGAAGATCGTGACCGAGGAAATCATGCGCGCAAGCCGCCTGGTCACCAAGATCACGGGCATCCCGGTGCAGCCGAACAAGGCGATCGTCGGCGCGAACGCCTTTGCCCACGAGTCGGGAATCCATCAGGACGGGCTGCTCAAGGAGCGTTCCACCTACGAGATCATGCGTCCCGAGACCATCGGTCTTGTCAAGACCAACCTGGTGCTCGGCAAGCATTCCGGCCGCCATGCCTTCCGCACGCGGCTCAAGGATCTGGGATACGAGATGCCCGAGGAGGACCTGAACAAGGCCTTCGAGCGTTTCAAG
>JAKALI010000050.1 GCA_021813195.1 Pseudomonadota bacterium | reverse complement strand
TTCGTTATCGTATGATTCTGCTCGGCGAAATCGGCGCGGCCCATGGCATCCGTGGCGAAGTCCGGTTGCGCTCCTATACGACTGAACCAGCCGCAATCGCCCAGTATGGTCCGCTCACTGACAAGTCCGGCTCCAACGTGTTCGTGATCTCCGCCATTCGCAACACGGCCAAGGGACTGATCGCGCGGATCGCAGGGGTCAACGATCGCACCGCCGCCGAGCAGCTGCGCAACACAGAGCTTTACGTTCCCCGCAGCCGCCTGCCGGAACCCGAGTCGGGAACCTACTACTATGAGGACCTGATGGGGTTAGCAGTCGTCAGCCCGGATGGCGCGCACTTAGGGATCGTGCGCGCCATCGCCAATTATGGGGCGGGCGATCTCCTCGAATACGAGAAACATGATCAATCCGAGACCGAACTGGTACCGTTCACGTCAATATTCGTGCCGCAGGTCGATCTGGCACATGGCCGCGTTGTGGTCGCGCCGCCGCAGTACGTTGAGGACGATGAGCCCGCGGCACGTCCAGGCGACGAGGCCGGGCCGCCCGTCAAAGATCTGAGTGAGGACCAACAATGAAGCCCCGTCACGTATGCAAAGCTCTCTTGGGCGCTCTGATCGCCTCGTTCATAGTCGCGCCGCGACCCGCAACGGCGGGTGAAGATCTCATGGCACTCGAGGCCAAGGTTCGCGCGGCGCATCCGAACGTGCGACACATGACGCTCACTGAATACGACGCACTCGTTGCCAGGGGTGCGCCCGTTCTGCTGATCGATGCCCGGGAAAAGGAAGAATTCGCGGTCAGTCATCTGCCCGGAGCACAGCATGTCGCGCCCGACACCAAAGCGGAGACGTTTATGAGCCGTTTCGGCGCGACCCTCGCCGGTCGCCAAGTCATTGTCTATTGCTCGGTCGGCGTGCGCAGCTCGCGGCTCGCCGACCGGATTGCGACCGCTGCCCGTGCGGCCGGCGCCGTGGACGTGGCCAATCTCGAAGGCGGAATTTTTCGCTGGCATAACGAGGGTCGGCCGCTGGCGCGTGCGGACGCCACAACGGGGGAAGTGCATCCCTACGACCGGCGGTGGGGTCGATACGTGGATGATCAAAGTGGCGTCGCCTATACGCCGGGCGGGTCGGCTGCCGCCCACCGCCAAGATCAACGTTGACCGCACCAAAGCCCCTGCCTCAGGCTTGGGAGCCAACACCGCAGCTAGATCGCCTCGCCCCGCATAAGCCGGGGCACATCCCCCGAAAGCCCTGCGGCCTCACGTACGAACATATCTTTGACTTGCGGCAGCCGGTCGATCACGCCGACACCGGCGTCGCGAAATGCCCGCAGCACAACATTGTCGTTCGAAAACAGGCGGTTCAAGGCATCAAACGCAGCGGCCGAAACCGCAGAATCGAAGCGCCGCCAACGCTGATAGCGTTCAAGGGCCATCGCCCCGCCAATATCAAGACCGACGCGCGCAGCATCGACAATCACTTCGGCGAGTGCCGCTACGTCCCGTAGAGCAAGATTGAGCCCTTGCCCCGCCAGCGGGTGAACCCCGTGGGCGGCATCGCCGATTAGCGCGAAGCGTGAAGCGATGTAGCTACGAGCAAGCGACAGCGCGAGTGGCCAAGATTGTCGCGCCGAGTCCAGCTCAATACCGCCGAGCCGACCCCCCACTCGCATCTCGACTTCACTCAAGAATGCCGCATCATCAAGCGCGAGAATGCGCTGGGCGGTTTGCGCCTCTTCGCTCCAGGTGATGCATGAGCGATGACCAGGTAGCGGGAGAATGGCAAACGGCCCCGCAGGCAGGAAATGCTGGAGGGCGGTCGCCTGGTGGGGTCGTTCGTGCGCGACGCGGACCACGATGCCAGTCTGATCGTAAGACCAGCCGACCATCTTGATTCCGACGCGCGCACGCAAGGCCGATTGACGACCTTCCGCGCAAACGAGCAGGCGCGTCCCGAACCTATGGCCGGCCTGCGTCGTGATCCGTACACGCCCGCCGGCGGACTCCAGCGCCACGATCTCGTCGTGCCAAAACTTGTCGATCGTCATGTCCTGGGCGATGGCGGCCTGCAAGGACGACACGATCGCCACCTCGGGCACGATGTGGGTCGCAGGTTCACCGTCTGCGAGGATATTGTCGTAAGCCAGCACGACGGGACGCACACCATCATCCAGTGCTGAGTCCGTAATCTCGATGCGCGAAACGGCTTGCGACTCGCATACACAGCGCTCCCACACACCAAACTGCTCTAAGACATGACGAGAAGCTGCCGAGATCGCGTACGCGCGCGGATTGTCTTCGCCTGCCGCCCGCGGCGCCGTCCGATCAATCAGTGCGATCTCCAGATCACCACCGCTCGCCTGTTTGAGCGCCCGCGCCAGTGACAGCCCCGCCGCGCTTGCACCCGAGATCACGACGTCATACGAGGATGGCATCAGCGTTCCTACGGCGTTGCCTCTTGTAAGATCAAGCGGGCGCGTAACCTGAGTTATGCGCGGGCGCTCGACGCGGGCGAGCCTGTCCGTCGAGGCTTCATCCGCAACGCTCGCACATGACGCATAGCATCACGCATAGCATCACAGCCAGGTCCCGTCATGACATCTCCCGCGCCAGAACGCTCCGCCCTCGCCTCGCTGATTTCAATTCTGGACCTGGAGCCGCTGGAGGTGAACCTGTTTCGAGGCCGCAGCCCTCAGGACGGCTGGCAGCGCGTGTTTGGCGGCCAGGTGCTGGGCCAGGCCCTCGTGGCTGCAGGGCGCACGGTGGATGAGGATCGCACGGCCCATTCCTTTCATGCCTATTTCCTGGTCGCCGGCGATCCGACGCGGCCGATCATCTACGAGGTCGAGCGCACGCGTGACGGCGGCAGCTTCTCGACTCGACGTGTGAAGGCAATTCAGCATGGGACGATCATCTTCGCCATGAGCGTATCGTTCCACAAAGCTGAAGCCGCCTTTGAGCATCAGGCGCGCATGCCTGACGTTCCCCCACCTGAAAAACTTGCAAGCGCAACGGAGCTGATCCGTCAATTTATCGATCAGTTGCCCAAGAGCATGGCGGAGTACTGGCGGCGCGAGCGGCCGATCGAGATGAAGCCTGTCGACATGTCGCGCTATCTGAGCCGCCAGCCCGCCGAGCCCCAGCAACACATCTGGATCCGCTCGAATGGATTACTCAGCGACGATCTGCGCCTGCATCAGTGTGTGCTCGCATACGCTTCGGACTTCACGCTGCTCGACACCGCCCTGATCGCCCATGGGCGGGTGCTGTTCGATCCCGACATTCAACTCGCCAGTCTCGATCATGCCATGTGGCTCCATCGGCCGTTTCGCGCGGACGACTGGCTGCTGTACGCGCAAGACAGCCCCTCAACGCATGGCGCCCGCGGCCTCTGCCGCGGCAGTTTTTTCACGCGAGATGGCCGCCTGGTGGCCTCGGTGGCGCAAGAGGGTTTGATCCGCCACCGCCAGACCGCGTATGTGCCCAAATAATGGGCTAAAAAAAAGTACAGCCTAAAAAATATGCATCACAATCGGGGTTGGGCGAGGCTTACCTGCTCCTCATCGTTATTTTATTCCGATTTTTCAATGTATTAATAATGCTTTTACGAGTTGGCACAGGTCTTGACTCCCAGGCTCCTGGCTCCCCGCAATCGCGGCTCGGAGCGAGATGCGGTCGAGCCGGTCCCGGTCGGGGACCGGGACCGGAACACATGAGGGGATCGAGAGATGAAGCTGATAACGGCGATCATCAAACCGTTCAAATTGGAGGAGGTGCGCAGCGCGCTGACCGACCTTGGGCTTCAAGGCATGACCGTGACCGAGGTTAAAGGTTACGGGCGTCAGAAGGGTCACACGGAAATCTATCGCGGTGCGGAATACGCGGTGAGCTTCCTGCCCAAGATCAAGATTGAAGTGGTCGTGCCCTCCACGATGACCGCCAAGGCGATCGAAACCATCACGCGCGCTGCCAAAACGGGCCAGATCGGCGACGGCAAGATCTTCGTCACGCCGGTCGAGAACACCGTGCGCATCCGCACAGGTGAGGCCGACGACGCCGCCCTCTAACCACCCAAACAACACATTCCCAAACAACCGGTATCGGGGAGACGACACATGACTTCTAGTTTTAGGCGACACCTCGCACGTGCCGCGAGTACGGCTCTGGCGCTCTCGGCGCTAGCCTTGCCGGCGCTGGCGCAGGAGGCGGCACCCGCGGCCGAGGCTGCGGCTGAAGCCGCCAAGCTCGACACGGGCGACACGGCCTGGATGCTGACCTCGACCGTCATTGTTCTGATGATGACCATCCCTGGCCTTGCCCTCTTCTACGGCGGCATGGTGCGCAAGAAAAACGTGCTCGCGACCATGATGCAGAGCTTCGCGGCGGCCTGCCTGCTGAGCATCCTGTGGCTCGCAGCCGGTTACTCAATTGCCTTCGGCGATGGCGGCGACCTCAACGCCTGGTGGGGCGGCCTCGACAAAGCCTTCCTCATGCACATGACGAAGGACGGACTGCAGGGCACCATTCCAGAATCCGTCTTCATGACCTTCCAGATGACATTCGCGATCATCACGCCTGCTCTCATCGCGGGTGCGGTGGCCGACCGCATGAAATTTTCGAGTTATCTCGTTTTTATCGGACTGTGGCTGCTGATCGTCTACGCGCCGGTCTGCCATTGGGTCTGGGGCGGCGGGTTCCTCGCCGGTGATGGCGTCCTCGATTTCGCTGGCGGCACCGTTGTCCACATCAACTCGGGTATCGCCGGACTCGTCGCAGCGATCATCCTGGGCCGCCGTCGTGGCTACGGCCAGGAGAACATGGCGCCCCATAACCTCGTCTATACGCTGATTGGTGCATCTCTATTGTGGGTCGGCTGGTTCGGCTTCAACGCGGGTTCGGCTCTGGGCGCGAATGCCAGCGCCGGCATGGCGTTGGCGGTGACGCAGATTGCAGCAGCAGCGGCTGCGCTATCGTGGATGGTTGCCGAATGGATCATTCACCGCAAGCCCAGCGTGCTCGGCATCGCCTCGGGCGCCATTGCCGGCCTCGTCGCGATTACCCCAGCCGCCGGTTTCGTCAACCCGATGGGTGGTCTGTTCATCGGTCTCATTGCGGGTGCGGTCTGCTTCATCTTCGCGACGATGATCAAGCGGGCGCTCGGCTACGATGACAGTCTCGATGTGTTCGGTATCCACGGTGTCGGCGGCATTGTCGGCGCGATCCTCACCGGTGTGTTCGCCGTCGAAGCGATCGGCGGGACCGCTGGTCTGCTCGAAGGTAACGCGGCCCAGGTTGGCATTCAGGTCTATGGCATACTGGCGACGATCGTCTGGAGTGCCGTCGCGACGGCCGTGATCCTCTTCGTCATCAAGCTCGTGATGGGCCTGCGCGTTGAGGACAGCGCCGAAGTTGAGGGCCTCGATCTGCGGCTCCACGGCGAAGTGGTGCAGTAAGCGCCCTAACCACGCACGGTAACGACGCAGAAAAAGCCGGCGCGACCTTCTCGAGGATTGCGCCGGCGATTTTTTTATTTGGTTTAATCGTGAGTCTTAGTCTCGTCCGGCAACAGGCTGACCTCAAGGCGAACCCGGTCGCAGGTGACCAGCGGGACTTTGCCCCGGCCACGCGACTTGCGTAATGTCACGATCCCGAGATCGGAGAGCCGGGCGAGCGTCCGGGTCAAGCTAGCTTTCGGACGACCGGACAGACGGGATAATTCTGCTAACGTCTTAGGCTCAGCGGTCCGAATAAGACGTAACAGTTTGAGGTTGCGATCCGACAAGAGCCGCATCAGCTTTTCAGGTTTCGGGGAGCGAACCGGGGCCGGCTCATGCGCCCCCCGTGCCGCCGCCGATGCGCCATTGGACGGCGCCGTAGATGCCCTGGATGGTCCCGGCCCACCGTGGGCAATCTCGAAATGCAGGACTTTGTTGTGATCCATTGTGTCCATCACATTTTGGGGGCGATGGGCTTTTCGAGGCGAACCTCGGACGATAATCGTTCGCGCAAGCGTGGCCCAGGCCGAACTCAGTCTGACCGTTGAACGCGCGGATGCACGCGCAGGATCACTTGCGTCACCAACAATTCCGCTTCAGAGTGAACTTACGCGGCTCGGCGGCGACGACGCGACGCACTTTCCATAGCAAATCATTAGAAAATCTTCCTATTTCACGGCCTTATCGAGATTGCGCGCAGCGGCAAGCCCCTTGACGCTCTCCAGCCCGCGCGCGCCGACAAGATTGGCCCCGTCGAAATCAGCCCCGGTCACATCGGCGCCGCTCAGATCCGCGCCGGCAAAATCGACTTTCGAAAGGTCCGCTTCGGTGAAATTGACATTCTTCAGGTCGGCACCCGTCATCCGAGAAAACGTCAAGACGGCCTCGGAAAAATTGGCGCCCTGCAGCGTGGCGCCCGAGAAATCGCAGGATTTGACGACGTTCTTGCGCAAGGTGACGAGAGTGCCCTCACCAGGACGAGCCTCGAGGGGATGGAAATCGGCCCCGGTTAGATCCGCGCCGCGGAAGTCCGCTCCGGACAGCTCCGCCTGCACTTTGATCCCACGCAGCCGCGAGCCCGCAAAGCGGGGGGCATCCGAGAGATGATGGTTCATGTCGGAATAGATCGTCGGTCGATAGATCGTCGCACCGGAAAGATCGGCTCCGGACAGATCGGCCCGAATAAGCACCGCCCGATCGAGACGGGCCCCCGCAAGGTTCGCGCCTTTGAGATTGGCCCCCGTAAAGTCCGTGCCATAAAGGTCCGTGCGGGCGAGACTGGCGCCCTTGAAGTCGAGTTCAGACAAATCGAGATACGTCAGATCGCGCCCCGAAAGGTCGACCGGCTCGCCCGTTTTGGCCTTGTGCAGGAGTTCCGTAATCTGGCGGGCAGTGAAATCGGCTTCGGGCGATACCAATTGAAACGTGAAAGGCTCCGCGACTGCCCGCGTAGAGAGCAGTCCTGCAATCACCAATGCTGACATGTTGCGGATCATGCTGAACCTTGCGCCGCACGCCTATTCCTGGGACATTTTCCCGTTAAGATGCCGGATTCTCCGACGGCGGCAAGACCAGGGAACAACTTCCTATCCGTGAGCGCCGTTAGCCGTGGCCTCTATGCAAGGTGCCAAATGCGTTCCTCGCGGCCCTGACGGCTGGAAAAAATCGACTTATTCGGGCGTTCCGAAGCCACCGCCCGTCGGTGTTTCGATGAGAATGGCGTCACCCGCCTCGACATCCACCGCCGCGCACCCGTCAAGACAGACGACATCGCCGTCCCTTTTGAGTATGGCATTGCGCCCACAAGCTCCTGGCGCGCCGCCATCGAGCCCGAATGGCGCGACACGCCGATAGCCCGACAATATGGCGACGTGCATCGGCTCCAAGAACCGCAGGATGCGGCGCGTGCCATCGCCACTCCGCCACCGTCCGTGACCGCCCGACCCACGCCGGATCGAGAACTCCTCCACCATCACGGGATAGCGCAGTTCGAGAATTTCCGGGTCCGTCATGCGCGTGTTGGTCATATGCACCTGGACCGCCGGGGTTCCATTGAAGCCTGGACCAGCCGGCGAACCGGAACAGATCGTCTCGTAGTACTGCAACGAGCCGTTCCCGAACGTCAGGTTGTTCATCGTTCCTTGCGAGGACGCCATCGCTCCAAGTGCTGCAAACAGGGCGTTGGTGATGATCTGACTGGTTTCGGTGTTACCGGCCACCACGGGCGCAGGATGTCGCGGGGCTAACATCGAGCCTTCAGGTATTCGGATTTCGATAGGTTTTAGACAACCGGCATTGATCGGCATGGATGTTCCTGCCAGCACGCGAAATACGTAGAGCACGGCGGCGCGGACAACGGGTTCGGGCGCATTGAAACTTGAAAATTGAATGGGTGACGTTCCGCTGAAATCGACGACAGCGCTGCCCGTCTCACAGTCGATGTCGACCGTGACCACAATGACGAAGCCTTGATCGGTCTCCACACGGAAGTGCCCGCCACGCAAGGTGCGGATCACTGCGCGGATCGTGGCTTCCGAATTGCTCTGGACGAGCGACATATAACGCGCAACGACCGCCGACCCATACTGCGCACACAACCGCTCAAGTTCCAAGACGCCGCGGGCGTTTGCAGCCAGCTGCGCTTTCAAGTCGGCGATATTGGTCGCGGGATTGCGTGCGGGATAGGGCGCACCCGTCAACACGGCTCGCACGTCGCGTTCCAGGAAGCTGCCGCCCTTAAGGATGGGCATCGGCTCAATGACGACGCCTTCCTCATCGATCGTGCGCGCGCGGGGGCTCATCGACCCGGGCGAAATCCCGCCAATATCGGCGTGATGACCACGGTTCGCGACAAAGAACGACGGCTCGCCGCGTCGCGCCGTCTCTTCGTCAACAAAAACAGGCGTAACGACCGTGATATCGGGCAGATGTGTGCCGCCCGCGTAAGGCGCATTCAACATGAACGCATCTCCTGGACGCATCGCACCGCCGAAGCGCTCAACGATCGCGGTAACCGCCCGATCCATGCTGCCCAGGTGCACGGGCACATGGGGCGCGTTTGCAACGAGTTCCCCAGCTCCATCGAAGATCGCGCAGCTGAAATCGAGACGCTCTTTGATATTTACGGATCGAGCTGTCTGGCGCAGCGCTTCGCCCATGTCCTGCGCGATCGACATGAATCGATTGGCGAACACTTCGAGCAACACTGGATCGGCAATGTCGTCTGCGATTGACAAACTTCGGCGCACGGATTTTGTTTCATGGCGCATCACGAGATTCCCGTCGTGATAGAGTTCGGCGATCCAGCCCGGCTCAACGACGACCGTTTGATGAGGCTCAAGCACAATCGCGGGGCCTTCGACGGCTGAACCCGCTGCCATCATGCTGCGCGCTAGGATGCGAGCGGTTTGCCACGCGCCCTGCGTGTAGACTTGACGTGATGTCCCGTGCAGGGCTTCAAGCCGTGCATCACGCACGGCAGTGACCGCCCCCAAACTTTCCCCGCCACCCCTAGCCTCAACTTCAATGGTTGACAGCCTGAGCGGCGTTTCAGGAGCGATGAAGCCGAAGCGACGCTTATGGAGGCTCTCGAAATCCCGCCGCATGAGCTCAGGTTCGGCGAAATCAACTGCTAACGTGGTGTCGCTGTCCGCATAAGCGAGATGCACGCGAGTCGTCTGCGCGATATGCTCATACGCGACGCCTTCGCTAAGCAATGCCTCGGTCACCTCGTTGCCGAGTACGAAGATCGCTTCCTCCAGCTCGCGCAGCATCTCGGTCGAGAACAGCCGTTCGATCGAAACTTCACGACTAGCCCGCAGCGCTGCCAAGCCGATACCAAAGGCGGACAGTAATCCTGACAGCGGATGAACAAGAATGGTGCGCATACCGAGGGCCTCGGCGATGAGACAGGCGTGTTGACCCGAAGCCGATCCAAAGCTTTGCAGTGCGTAGTCTGCAATGTCGTGACCGCGCTCAATGGAGATTTTGCGGATTGCCGCGGCCATGTTCTCCACGCCGACGCGAATTGCCCCTTCTGCGATACTCTCAGCCGAGTGGGCGAAGCCCATTTCGCGAGCCAGAGATGAGAAGAGTTCGCGCACGCATTCCGCATCCGGCGGCTCGTTGCCCGCCGGGCCGAATATTTGCGGCATCGCCTCGGGCGCCAACTTACCCACCATCACATTGGCATCGGTAAGCGTCAGCGGACCACCGCGCCGATAGCATGCCGGCCCTGGGTCGGAGCCCGCACTCTTTGGTCCGACCATCAGCCTGCCGTTCGCCAGCTGTACGATCGAGCCACCGCCGGCTGCGACCGTGTGGATGTCGAGCATCGGCACCCGCAGGCGCACCCCCGCCACCTCGGTCTCGAACGCGCGCTCGTAATCGCCTGCGAAATGGGAGACGTCCGTTGATGTGCCGCCCATGTCGAAGCCAATGACCCGCTGGAAGCCAGCATGTTTCGCCGTCTCAGCCATGCCGACGACACCGCCGGCGGGACCCGACAGGATCGCATCGCGGCCGCGGAACGACGATTTGGATTTCAGGCCGCCTGACGACGCCATGAACCGGATTTGCGGCGCCGATGCGTAGGCGTCGACCGCGGTTGCGAGCGTCGCATCAACCCGCGCTAAATACGTACGCAAAACAGGGGTGAGATAAGCATCCGCAACCGTGGTATCCCCACGCCCCACGATCTTGACTAATGGGGCGACGTCATGGCTGGCGCAAACCTGCTCAAACCCCAGCTGACGCGCCAAACTTGCGGCGGCTTGCTCGTGCGCGGGGAAGGCATAGGCGTGCAAAAACACGATGGCAACCGACGTCATCCCCCGATCCCGCGCAATCTTCAAGTCGCGCTCGAGCGCCGCAAGATCGAGCGGACACAGGATCCGACCATCAGCCAGCACCCGTTCATCGGCCTCGACCACGCAGGAATATAAAGGTTCGGTCTTGGCGATTCGAGCCGCAAATATGTCAGGCCGCGCTTGGTTGCCGATCTCCAGCTGATCGCCAAACCCGCGCGTGATGACGAGAGCCGTCGGAGCACCCTTACGCTCGAGCAGCGCGTTGGTCGCCACGGTTGTGCCGATGTGCAAAACACCGATTTGTCCCGCCGGCAGAGGTTCGCTCTCGTCCACCCCTAACAACTCGCGCACCGCCCGCAGCGCAGGATCTTGCTCACTGCCCGGCACCGCAGACAAAACCTTGCGCACGTGCAGTTGCCCGCCCGGATCGTAGGCGACGACATCCGTGAAAGTGCCGCCGCGATCGACGTAGATCCGCCACTGAAAATCGTTTGGGGGAATCATCGGCAACTCTGTTTGGGGTCGGCGGGCAACGTGTGGGCCGCGCCCTGTCTAGGCCTTCGCCGCACCATCGACCAAGCTCGGAGCCGCGGCAAGCGTCTCACCTGAGCCAACGGCTGCAAAAGCTCTTCAAGTCGCAGCCGAAACCGGCTAGGTCATCGCCATGACCGACGACGCGATCGTGGATGCACTTGCGCGCTCGGGGCGGGGGCGCGTGCGTGCAGCTCTCTCCCGGTTGGCGCGCCGGCTTGGCCTCTATCGGCTACTCAAGCGCCCAAGCGCAACCCAATCGACCGCATTCACCCGCTCGTTCGTTGCGCTGGCAGGAAAAATGGCCGCCGCCGACGGGATCGCCATGCGGGTGGAAGCCGACGCATTCGAGAAATTCCTCGAGATTTCTCCCAAAGAACTGGCCGCCGTTCGTCGTGTGTTCGACTTGGCCAAGGAGGATGTGACCGGCTACGAGGTCTACGCCGACCGCATTGGTACCTTGCTGTCAGCCGAGCCGGGCATGAAGCGCGCCGTGCTCGAATGCCTGGTCTATATCGCGTGCGCCGATGGCGTTTTGCATCCGGCCGAGGATCATTTCTTGAAGACCGTCGCGTGCCGTTTCGGCTATCGCGATGCGGAATTCCGCGCCATCCGGGCACTGTTCGTTCACGATCCCGATAGTCCCTATACGATCCTTGATGTGCCTTTCGACGCCCCTTTGAGCGAGATCACCCGCCGCTATCGCCTACTCGTGCAAGCGTCCCATCCGGATCGCTTGATCGCTCAAGGTGCGCCCCCAGCGGTCGTCAAGGCCGCCAACGCCAAACTCGCCGCCATCAACCAAGCCTATGAGGAAATCCTGAAAGAGCGCCGACCGAGAGCCTCGTCATGAGCACCTACACCGTGCTGGCAACGCCAGATAGTCCCCTCGTTCGTCAACTCGCACCGTCACCCAATGTCGAGCCACGGCTTGGCGGACTCCCACCATCGATACTCATTCTCCACTACACTGGCCTTCAATCGGTGGAACGCGCGATTGAAATTCTTTCGCGTCCGGACTGCAAAGTTTCATGCCATTATGTTGTCGACGTAGATGGCCGCATCATCCAGATGGTTGCTGAGGACATGCGGGCTTGGCATGCGGGAGTTTCGTTCTGGTCCGGCGAGACTGACATCAATTCTGCCTCGATCGGCATCGAAATCCAAAATCCCGGGCACCAGTTCGGCTACCCGGATTTCCCCGCGGCCCAGATGGCCGCCGTTACCGCACTATGTGAGGACATCCTGCGGCGCCATCGTATCGCGCCCGACCGGGTTCTCGCCCACTCCGATGTAGCCCCGAGCCGCAAGATCGATCCCGGCGAGAAATTCAATTGGCGGATGCTCGCTGATGCCGGCATCGGGCTGTGGATCGAGCCGGAGCCCGTGAGATTCGATGATTGCGGATTTGATCCTGGCTTCGAGGGCCCGGAGGTCGAGACTGCGCGACGAAATCTTGCGCGCTATGGGTACGGTGTCGCGCTACAGGGCCCAATCGACGACGAGTTGTTCTTTGTTTTGCGTGCCTTCCAGCTGCACTTCCGCCCCGCTCGCGTCGATGGCCGCCTCGATCGCTCAACGCTGATAACCCTCGAGCGCCTGCTTGCAATGCGCGACAGT
Source organism: Pseudomonadota bacterium (assembly GCA_021813195.1). The sequence continues at coordinate 619 of JAKALI010000050.1, read as the reverse complement.
CGCCTCGCGGCACGCGGACTTCCAATCACCTGATGATGGACGGCTAACGCCAATCTAGGGCTGTTGCACTCAGCATGGCTTGCGCGAAGCGCCTGTCGCGTCGAAGACGTGACCGGTGAGCCCGCGTCCCTTTCGGCTGGCAAGATATAGCGCGAGGGCGGCGATGTCGGGCTCTGTGGTCAAGCAGCCCGGTCCGCGCGAACCTTCGGGCGGCGCAATGGCATTGATGCGGATCGCCTCACCCGCCCATGCCTCGGCTTCGATTCGGGTCATGGCGGCAACAGCGGCCCGCAGGTAGCCGATCAACACCCTTTCGGCTGCGGTGGCCGGCTCTGGCCCAATCACCACGTTCAAAATGAGACCTTCAGTCCACGTCACGCGCATGCGATTGGCAAGCGTGCGCGTTATGCCGGCAGCGGCCGACAACTTGGCGACGGCGAACTCCTCGATCGCGCGCTCATCGTCGATTGTGGCGAAGTCCTGAGCGGTGATGGTAACAAGATTTATGGCGACATCGACGCCACCGAGTAGCCGCGCAGCGTCCTGAGCAAACGCGACCGGCGACAGCGGCGTGCCGAACGGCCGTCCGAAATGATGGAACTCGCTCGCATCCTTGGAA
>JAKALI010000799.1 GCA_021813195.1 Pseudomonadota bacterium | reverse complement strand
GTCGATCGTACGATCTCAGCTGCGTTCGGCCGGCCTATGGAGTTCTTGGAGTTCCTGTTGGGCGTCCTGCTCGGTGTCGTGGCCATGTCGGCAACCTTATGGGTGTTCTACCACGATCAGGTCCGCCGCATGACACGCCAGGATGGTCCAATTCTCGGCGAGCATACCCTGCGGGGAACCAGCGAAGGCCTAACCATTTCGGCTGCAGGTGTTGAGACACGCTATGCTTGGCCGGTTATTGAGGAAATCACAGAAGATCGCGATCTGCTGCTTTTGTGGATCGAGCCGGGCGTGGCAATTGCCATTCCGCCGAGCGCGTTCACCAGCCCGGCAAAGAGGTTTGAATTCCGGCAGCGCCTCGAGGCGCTAAAAGCCAGTTCCGGTTTGCCCCGCTTCGGTCCGTTTGCTTGAGTGTGGCAGGTCCCGTATGTCAGCTCGCTGCGGCACGCCGATTGGCGATCCTCGTGAGCGCGCCTTGGACGATCGCCTCACGCACAGTTGCGAGCTCGTCGATGCCCATTGGTATACTGATGTGCTGTGCCTGGGCCAGCGCTATGAGATGGCGCACGTCGGTGATTTCTTCGAGGCGTCGCATGAGGCCGTCACGGCCCTCTTTGGTCACCACGACGACGACGCTGAAGGCGAACGGATCGAACGCTGCGCGTTCTTTGACTGTTTCGGCGGGCTGTTCAACAGGTGTCGGCTGCTCGGTGCGCTGCTGGGGCAGTTCGGGTTGCGGCTTGCGTTCGGGAATCGGCAGGCGCACGCGAATATGCGCGATTTCCCGCTCGAATGTTTCCGCCGCAAGTTCGGCGACCTGCGGCGTGACCCCCTCTTGTGCCCGCAGCACAGCACGGAAATACTTGCGTTGACTGGCTCCCGACAACGTCCGGGTGGTCTTGCTCATGACGCGGCCGCTCTCGATTGACGTCAGGCTGCTTTACGCCAGCCAATGAGGCCGGCCAACTCATCATAGAGCTGTCGCAAGGGTTCGATACCCGCGCCATACTTCTGTTCGATCGAGCGTGGACCGTTCTCAAAATCAAAGGCGTTGGCGATCGCATCGAGCTGAGGCATCTGGGTATCCAGGAGGGGATGTAAAAGCCCGATTTCCTCAATCAGGATGCGATCACGGCCGGTTGGGCGGACGGCGTTGGCCAGAGCGGCGTATCTGCGGTTCGCGAAGGGGATGCCGGCCAGATCGGCGTCGGAACGCTTTTCTTCGATCAGCAGCGCAATGCGGTCGACGGCGAGTTGGGAGACGTAATCCGGCCGGAACGGTACCAGGACCCGATTGGCGATGTTGATGGCAGAAAGGGCTGCGAAGGAGAGCCCTGGAGGGCAATCGAGGATGACGATGTCAAAGGAGCCCTCGAACTGGCGTAAAAGCCGCTGGAGGCGACCGCGCACCCTTGAGGCCACGACGTCGGGATCCTTGGCCTGTCGCGCCTCCTTCACATACAACTCGCCCTGCACATCCTCGAGCATTAAAGAACCCGGAAGGAGGGAAATTCCGAGTGATGCCCCGTCTGCATGGCGGACGTCGCCGACATGATGGGCGAGGTAATCGCGAGGACGGGGGTTTGTCTCGTCGAAAAGGTCAAAGAAGAAATCCGATATTGTCCGTCCCTCACGACGCGCCGCGCTCCAGGCTTCTCCGCCCATCAGGATCAAGGAAGCATTGCACTGGGAATCGAGATCCATGACGAGAACACGCTGGCGGCCCCAGGCGGCGAAGGCGTGGGCAAGCATAACGGCCGTCGTTGATTTACCGACACCGCCCTTGCGATTGGCAACCGCGAGGAAGTAGGCCATGTAACCCCCATGATATCGATCCGGCGTGTGACGTCCCGCTAGCCGCTTGCTATGACTGATTCCCCGTTCCTCGGCAGCGGGTGATCATTCCCCGGGGCGGCGGGGGCGGCGGGGTGGATTACGCGTCGGGAAACGAATGCAAATACATTTTGACTTGCGAAGCGCGTGCGGCTGGATCAACTGGCCAAGGGCTTGCAAGCATGACCGACAAAGAGACCTTCGCCGGCACGACGACCGTTCGACGAGGGTTCCTTAGTCGGAACGTCTTGTCATTTTGCAGCGCCACAGGCGCGCACAGCGCAAAGGAGTGAGCCGACGATGACCCGCCGCTATTTCGGAACCGATGGGATCCGTGGGCTTGCCAACAAACATCCCATGACATCGGAAGTGGCGTTGAAGGTCGGGATGGCCGCCGGCAAGGTGTTCCAGACGGGCAATCATCGCCATCGCGTGGTGATCGGCAAGGACACGCGGCTCTCCGGCTATATGCTCGAAGCCGCGCTGATGTCGGGGTTCACGGCGGTCGGCGTCGACGTCTTCTTGTTGGGACCGATGCCGACGCCGGCGGTCGCTATGCTGACGCGATCGTTGCGCGCCGACATTGGCGTGATGATTTCTGCCTCTCACAACCGTTTCGACGACAACGGAATCAAGCTCTTCGATCCGGACGGCTACAAGCTCTCTGACGAGATGGAGCGTCAGATCGAACACTACATCGATGCCGATACGAGTTCACTGCTCGTGAGCGCCGATCGCATCGGACGGGCGACCCGCGTGGACAGCGCGCAGGAGCGCTATATCGAATTCGCCAAGCGCACGCTGCCCAAGAACATGAAACTCAATGGGTTGAGAATCGTCATCGATTGCGCGAACGGTGCAGCCTACAAGGTGGCGCCAGAAGCCTTGTGGGAATTGGGAGCGGAGGTCATCAAGATCGGTGTGGAGCCCAATGGTCGCAACATCAACCACAAATGCGGTTCGACGGCGCCGGAAATGCTGGTCGAAAAGGTGCGGGAATTCCGCGCCGACATTGGCATCGCGCTCGATGGTGATGCCGACCGCGTCGTGATTGTGGACGAGAAGGGGCAGATCGTTGATGGCGACCAACTGATGGCCGTCATTGCCGAGAGCTGGCACCGG
>JAKALI010000798.1 GCA_021813195.1 Pseudomonadota bacterium | reverse complement strand
CGATCGCAGTACCTCTCAAACCGCGCTTCCAGACCCCTTGCCATGGCGCCCCTCAGAAAGTACTTGAAGAAGTCGCCATAATGCCTTATCTTTTAACACAGTAGTATTAGGCACCTGAAAGAACGCCATGGCTACGATTCGCGAGTACTTTGATACCGACGCAAAAGTCCTGACGATGCATGGCGCTTGGACGTTGCGCACCCAAAATGGCGTCGCACTCGCTGAAGTCATCGCCAAGATTGCCTACGACTTCGAGGCGAACGCGAAGTATTGGTACTTCTACGTGCCAGTCATGGACGACTTGTCTCAGTGCTTAGACGCGCTCTTCAACTCAACGGAGTTTGAGAACTGCCGCCTCAGACCCGATGGAGATGGTGTCTACGTAGAAATGGGCCATGCGGAATATTTTGAACGGCAATCAACCACGACCCTCCAGTTCACAAGGCGAGTTCACCTCTATCTCGATTTCGACCTAACGCCAGAGAATAGAGCATCGCTAGTCGCGAAATTTCTTGCGCGAGGTTACTTCTTGTCTATCCGTGATCGGGAGTACGCGCGTAGTCGGTCCGCGAGTGAGAAGCCGCTCGCTTTCATTTCACATGATTCGCGAGACAAAGATGCATTCGTTCGCGAGCTTGCACATGAGCTTGCACGGAATTTCTGCACGGTCTGGTACGACGAATTCTCACTGAAGGTTGGCGATAGCCTTCGATCAAGCATAGAGCGCGGTCTTCGCGAAACCAAGAAATGCATCGTGGTGCTGTCACCCAACTTCCTGTCGAATAACGGCTGGGGTCGGGCCGAGTTCGATTCAATCTTTATGCGGGAAATTCTCGAGAAACAGAACGTGATACTTCCGGTTTGGCTCAACGTCGACCAGCAAGACGTTTACAACTACAGCCCTCGCTTGGCGGACAAAGTTGGGCTTGCTGCGACCTTAGGAGTACCCAAAGTTGCTCGGCTCTTGGCTAATTCTGTCAAAGCAGGTGCCTAACATGGCGGTCAACACGGACGCTCCGCCGATAAAGCCGGCTCCGCGCCGGTTACCTTTACGTTCGCCTTCATGAAATTGCATCCCGGCTTCGACGCGGACGGCAGGCTCCCCCTGCGTCAGAATAGTTGTCGCCCGGATAGGTTTTTGGAAACTGGGGGCGCTATGAGGACGAGAAGTGGCGAAATACGGACAGGCGTTCAAGGACAAGATGGTGGCGCGGTTGCTGCCGCCGGAGAGCGCGCCGATCGAGGAGTTGGCACGGGAGGCGCGGGTGAGCGTTGGAACGCTGGAGCGATGGCGCAGTGAGTCGCTGTCGAGGCCGGCGCGCGAGCGGGTCTGGACGGCGGCGGCGCGGCTGGATGCGGTGCTGACGACGGCTGCGCTCGACGAGGCATCGCGCAGCGCGTGGTGCCGGCAAAACGGCGTGTACCCGCAGGATTTGGCGGCATGGCGGGAGGCGGCCACCCAGGCACTTGCTGATCCGGAGGATGTGCGCGCCACGCCGCAACAGACGCGGACGGACCGCCGCCGGATCAAGGAGCTTGAACGGGAGGTCCGGCGCAAGGACAAGGCCCTGGCGGAAACGACGGCGCTGCTGGTGCTCTCAAAAAAACTCGAGGCGATCTTCCACAAGGGCGAGGACGAATGATCGGACTGGAAGATCGCCGAATGATTGCCCGGAATGTCGAGGAGGCGCGCGAAGCGGGAGCCCGGCTGCGCCTGGCGTGCGAGACTGCCGGAATCGACCTGCGCACCCTGCAGCGCTGGAAGGCGCACGATGGACTGCAATCCGGCGACCGCCGGCCACAGGCGGTTCACCCGGACCCGGCACACGCGCTCACCGCGCAGGAACGCGAGGCGGTTCTGGCCGTTGCCAACGAGCCGCGGTTTGCCGACATGCCGCCGGCACGAATCGTACCGGCCTTGGCCGATGAGGGAACCTACATCGCCAGCGAATCGACCTTCTGCCGCCTGTTGCGGACCCAGGGCCAGAATGCCCATCGCGGACGCTCCAAACCGCCGCAGGCCAGCCGTACGCCGAGCACGCACATCGCCACCGCGGTGCGGCAGGTCTGGTGCTGGGATATGACCTACCTGCCGGCGACGGTAGCCGGCATGTGGTTCTACCTGTACCTGATCATGGACCTCTACAGTCGCAAGATCATCGCCTGGGAAGTGCATGTCACTGACGATGCCGAACACGCCGCCAAGGTGGTGCAGCGCGCGGCATTGGTCGAGGGAATCGCCGCCGACGGGCAGCGCCCGGTCCTGCACGGCGACAACGGATCCACCCTCAAGGCCACGACGGTGTTGGCGATGCTCCACTGGCTTGGCGTAAAGCCTTCGTACTCCCGCGCGTGAGCGACGACAACGCGTTCGTCGAGTCGCTGTTCCGCACCGCCAAGTACCGCCCGGAGTTCCCGGTCGGCGGATTCCGGGATCTGGATGCTGCTCGCCAGTGGGCCATGCGGTTCGTGCATTGGTACAACCAGGAGCACCGGCACAGCGGGATCCGATACGTCACCCCGGCGCAGCGGCACGCCGGCCAGGACGTGGCGATCCTGGCCGCACGACACGGTCTCTACCTGCAAGCTCGCAACCGCAACCCGGCACGCTGGTCGCGCCAGACGCGGGACTGGTCGCCGGCGGGGCCCGTGGCCCTCAACCCGGAGCGCGACGCCATCGTCGCCCAAACCGGAATCAGGGTGCATAAGCAGGCTCACATTGCATGACCGAGGCGACAACTATCTTGACGCGCGCCGGGCTTCACTACTTCGAAGTGAACAACATCAGACGTTAAACGTCCGCAATTGTTGTCGGCGAACTTCGGCTTAGGGTTGCTATGTAAAGCTTTGCATAGCGACCCCTATGCATAGGACTCAACTATGGGTAGTTGCCGCCCTTCGCACCGCTGGTGACGAGGCGGGATGCGGCCTCGGCGGGCTTGATGCCGTGAGCAGCTATAC
>JAKALI010000797.1 GCA_021813195.1 Pseudomonadota bacterium | reverse complement strand
TCTTGTGAGTGGGTGGTCGAAAATAACCTGTCCCCGAGAGACAACCTGCTTCGCCGCGCCGCACACAGCTGCCGCAGTGCCACCACGGGAGTAACAACCGATCGGCGTCACAAGACCGCGACCAGGCCGAGGATTCAGGATCCGAACACACGTTGAGCAAATGTGCGACCACGCGAGAAACGCGGTCCAGTATTCCATGCGCCGTTTGGCACAAAAGTGGCGCCAGAGGGACGCTCGCATGATTTATTCGCATTTCGAGCATCGCCCGCGCCCTTGCCACAATCCTGCTGCAGGAATGACGGCACGGTGAACGATGCGAATCATGCGTTGCGAACACACGTCCGCTCACTGCAGACTGATCCCGATGAGCAGACGCCCGGGTGCAGCGTAACGCTCGAAGCAGTTCCTTATACTCTCACAGACCCAATTGACGACGGGATAGTGAAATCGCCAGCCACGCCATGACCAACCTCGTCGGCCTGAAGAGCGGAACGGAACTTGTTGGCGATTACCGCATCGCGCGCGTGCTCGGTGCGGGCGGGTTTGGCGTGACCTATCTGGCCGAAGAGATTGCGCTTGGCCGCGACGTTACCATCAAGGAATACTTCCCCGCCGATTTTGCTGTTCGCAACGAACAATTCGAGGCCGTCCCGCGCTCTGAGAATTCGGCAGGCGATTACGCCTGGGGACTTGAACGCTTCATCGAGGAAGCCCAGACCCTCGCCCGCTTCGATCATCCCAACATCGTGCGCGTGTATCGTTATTTCCGCGCCAACAAGACCGGCTACATGGTCCTCAATTTTGAGGAAGGGCAAAGCCTCAAGAGCTGGTTGAAATCGTTAGGCCGCGCGCCGCGCCAGAAAGAACTGGATCAAATCCTCGCACCGCTGCTCGACGCGCTGGATGTCATCCACAAGGCGGATTTCCTCCATCGCGACATCGCCCCCGACAACATCATCATCCGCAAGGATGGCGCACCTGTTCTGATCGACTTCGGTTCGGCGCGCGGCGAAATCGCTGCGCACTCCAAGACCGTGTCCGCCCTCGTCAAACCCGGATACAGCCCTTACGAGCAGTATGCCGAGACCGGCAAGCAACAAGGCCCCTGGACCGACATCTACGCTCTAGGTGCAACCCTCTATCACCTCGTGACCGGCAAGCGACCTCCGGATGCACCGTCGCGCATGGTGAAAGATGAACTGGTCTCGGCCCGCGAGGCTGCGGTCGGCGCCTACCGCGCCGGATTTCTCAAAGCCATTGACCGCGCGCTGGCGCTCAATATCGATCAACGTCCGCAGACCGTGGCAGCCTGGCGTGGCGATCTGTTCGCGCCTGACCCTAAGCCTGCGTCCTGGCTGCAGCGCTCTCGTGGCAAAGCGCCGAGTGCCGACAAAGACGCACGCGCTGGCGAGATCCCTCAAGTTCCGATCCCCGATGCGCCAGGCCCCCAGGGCCAACTGCTCGATCTCGTCGACGGCTTGAAGCACAAGCAGGCCGCCGGCAAGCCCGTACCGGCCGCTGCCGGTGCGCCGCCTCAGAAGGCGGAATCCAAAAGTCCAGAAGGCGCAGGTGCCCAAGCCAACAAGCCAGCTGCCGCCATCAAGCCAGCCGTGGATGCCAAATCCGCCAAACCCAAGCGCGCATCGTATTTCGCGCGTCTGTTTGAGCGCGGCTCGGCTCCCGCGCCCGCACAAACACCTGCATCGCCGCCACGCGTCAGCGGGCAGAATTTGGCGCCTGCCGTGTTCGCGCCAGCAGCAACGCCAAAGAACAAACCTGCACAGCCGAAAAAGATCAGATCCCGGCCGATAGCGTGGCGACCTCTCGCCTTCAAGTTCCTGGTCGGCGTCGGCATCGCATCGGGTGCGGTCGCGCTACAGGATCGTTTGCCGCGCATCGAGACCCGCAGCGCGACGGTGGCCTCGAGCGCAACGGCATCGAATACAACCACCGGCTCAATTGTGCGCACCGCTGCCCAACCCATCTCGCCGCTAGCGCAGTTGCGAGGCCACTCGGGCGCGGTGTCGGCCCTTGCCTACACGTCAGACGGAGACACGATCGTTTCCGCAGCGGCAGACGCAAGCGTGAAGCTGTGGGATGCAGCAAGCGCGACGCTCAAGCGAACGATCGAACTTGATGATGGCCCCGCGACGGCGCTCGCGATCGACGGCCGGCGCATCCTCACGGGACACGCCAACGGCACGACCGTACTGTGGGATATCGACAGCGCTGATAAAGTTGCAACCTTCAAGCGCAATGACGCCGAGATTTGGTCCGTCACATTCCTCGGCGGGCCAGAGCGCTTTGCCACCGCGGCGCACGATTGGAAAATCGCGCTCTGGGAAACGGCGGCCCCCAGTGCACCGTCTCATGTCCTGGAGGCGCATGAGAACGCCGTGCAAGCAATGACCTATGCGCTCGCGCCGGCTGGACCGATGCTCGTTTCGGGAGGTGCCGACAAGACGCTGAGGCTGTGGAACGTGGAGACGCTCGAACGCGTGCGCACCCTGCGAGGCCATCGCGATTATATCACGGCTGTCGCATTCGCACCCGCTGCGAAGGACGTCGCCTCCTCCAGTCTCGACGGCAATGTGCGGATCTGGTCGGGCCGCACCGGTCGGCTGCAACGATCCCTCTCAGGCCATCAAGGCCGGGCAAGCGCGCTTGCGTTCGCACCGTCTGGGGACATTCTGGCGACTGCCGGGGCTGACGGAAAAATCCGCGTGTGGGATTACAAGCGCCGCCGCACGCCCCGCACCCTCCCCAGTCACGACGGAGAGGTGAAGGCGATCGCGTTCTCACCCGATGGCCGCTTCATTGCCTCGGCAGGAGATGACGGCCTGGTGCGCGTATGGGCCAACCCGCTGGTGCGACCCGTTACCAATTGAGATTGCCAATTGATGTGGCGACGCTCACAAGGTTCCCGACCGCTGGCATTATTGACAGATGCGCCTTTTTCCGTC
>JAKALI010000796.1 GCA_021813195.1 Pseudomonadota bacterium | reverse complement strand
CCGTTGCATGCCCGCCGAGCGCTTCAACGACAAGAACGATCTTCCACACCAGCGCCAGACCCGAGCGCGCTGCCGCCGCCCAGAACGGCGCCAGTTGCGGAATGGTGACGTGCCGCAGGGTCTTCCAACGGCCGAATTTGTAGACGCTGGCCATCTCGGACAGATCGCGCGAGAGCGAGCGGGCGCCCTCACGCATCTGTACGGCGACGTTGGGGATTTTGTTGATGGCAACTGCAAGGATCGCGGTCAGCTCCGTCGTGCCGAGCCACACATAGGACAGCGCGATGATGACCAGCGCGGGAAGATTCAAAAACAGGACGATCCAGCTGTCGAAAAACCGGTCGGCAAGCCGGTAAGAGCCCACGGCAATGCCAATGGCCGCGCCCACGAACATGGCAACTGTGAAGGCCGCCGCCACACGCAACAGCGTCACGGACAAGTGCGTCCACATGGCACCGCTAGCGATTTCGCGCAGGATAACGTCAAGCACCGTGCCCGGTCCAGGCAGATGCCGACTGTCCGTCAGTGCAGCCGCCAACGCCCACAACGCAACAAGCGTCGCGAGCGAGCCGATCGTCCACGCCAGACGCTCAATCACCGCTCCGGCCGCAACCGCGGCCTTAGGCGCCGGGCGTATGGAAGAGCTTGGGATCGAAGCGTGTGCCATGTCCGACGAGTTCCGTGTCTCCGCTCTTTTGTAGAATGGCCATAATCTTCTCGGCCGAACGCATGTCGGCCTCACTCCACGGACCGCGCACGCCCGAACGATAGCCCGCAATGAGAGCCGCAAACTCTTTGTCATCCGCCGCCTTCATAAGGGGCCTCAAGCGCTCCCAGGGCGCCTCACTTGCAACGAGCAGGGCATTGGCATCGGCAGCCGCAGCGAGAAATTTGTCGATCGCCGGCTGCAGCGCCGCTTCGGAAGATGCTTTCCAAATGAACCCTACAAGGGCGGGTTGCGGATCGACGCCCAGCGCGGCGAGAACGTCTCTCATGCGCATCAGCACGCGAAAGCCTTGTGCCTCGAGCCGTGCCGTGTAGGTCCAGAAGTTCAGCACCGCATCGAGGCGACCGTCGCGCAGCTGCTCATTCAACAACGGCGCAGCGCCATATTGAGGTCGCGCAAGTGTCGCCAGATCGCCGCCGACGATCGTGCGGGCGTGGGCCCGCAAAAGCAACCAGCTCTTGTCGGTCGACGACCCGGCTACGCCCAAGCGTTGACCCTTCAGATCGGCGAGGGATTGAATGTTTGAGTGAGGAGGAACCATGATTGCGCCGAGTGCGGCGGAGAAGGGCGCGAAACGCACGTCTTCCCCCATGGCGCGCTGACGCAGCGCCCATGGCCAGTCCGTCACGACAATGTCGGCACTTCCCCCGTAGAGCGCAACCGGGCTCGACTGGTTGGTCGCGGTCTCGACAATGTCGAAGGCGACACCGTGCTTTTCATCAAGCTTTTCGGCCTTGATGGTCTCAAGCAGCCACGCCAGCGACCCGAATTTCACCGAGGCGATTCTGAGGCGCGTTGGACCGGCGAGAGCCGAGTGCATGATGGTCGGCCAACCGATCGCGCCTGTTACCGCAACACACCCTGCGGCACTGAGAATGCGGCGTCGCGTGAGCATCATGGCTGCACCTTGGGCTGCGCCTCAGCGCCGGCTGCAAGCTTGTTTTTGTGGATCCACTTTACGGCGCGGGCCCATGCTTCATCGGTGTTCCCCTGGATGACGACCGAGCCACGCTTCAAGGTTGCTCCCGTTGCGACGTTGACGATGTTAATCTGCATATTCAGCAATGTGTCAGAAGCCTTGTCGACGACGCTCACCACAGCGACGTCGGATCTTATCTTCTTCGCCAGATCCAGTTCGCAACCATTGCAGTCGTAGAGCGGAGCGGCGTCCTCGATCTCTTTCGCGAACGGCGCGATGTCAACGATCTCGTAGCGTCCCTCTGCCGCAATGAGACCCCTCAGTTGCTCTAGCGACGCCGCCAAACGCCGCTGTTCGTCGGGCGACGGCTTGCTCGCGCCGTAAAAGAAGTCTTCCTCCTTCTTTTGCAGCAACAGGTCGAACGGAAAGATGACGATCCGTTCTGCAGCCTGTGCGGCCTCGCCGACGACGCAGACGACGGACACGACCAGGGCGGCAATGATCCGGGAAATCACATGCATCTCCAAAGCTAATTCCGTAACTTATGGGCCAACCAACTCTCCACCGCACCCCGAACGCAGAGCACCCCTAGGCTGGAGCCCAACTGCGACATCCACCAACGCGCTTGGCCAAACTGGCCGGGCGCACCCGGTGGCGGGCCGGATGCCCCAGCGCGCACGCCCTTCCTGAAACGTGGCGCTCGCACCGGTGGATGTCGAGGGGACGACCTCCACCATCCGCATCACGGCGAATAACAACTGCGCGATGCGGGTCGGCGCTGTGCTTGACAATCCCCGCCGGTCTGCGATCTCACTGGTAACATAATAACGTTCAGAGGCCGCGTGTGAAGCACCTATCAGCCCCCCCGTCCAATCCTGCGAGCGACGCATCGGCGAAGTCAGCGCAATGCGTCGAGGTTCCAAGGCCGAGCAAAGTCAACCCGTCCGTATGGATGGCTGCGCTCGTGGTCTGCTGTTGTGCGGTCGGGCTGGCCGGGACACTTGCGAACGTGCGTGCGGCATTGGCCGGCAATGCCGCCGCGCCCGCCCCCGCTGCACCCTCAGCCGAGCAATCGGCGGCAACTTCGGACGGAGACAGCATCAAAATTCCCATTCTGATGGTGCGGGAAATCCGCCCGGATCGGCTCCCACCGTTGTCGCTGCTGGACCTTCCACCCAAGGACGACGGGCTCGCCGGCGCCAAACTCGCCATCGACGACAACAACACGACCGGCAGGTTTCTCAAACAGGATTTCCAGCTCGACGGCATTGAAAGCGAAAACGCCGCCGACCTCATTGCGGAGGCCAAAAAACGCGTCGAG
>JAKALI010000795.1 GCA_021813195.1 Pseudomonadota bacterium | reverse complement strand
GCGACATCAATACACTGATCCGGATGCGGCATGTTCAACGCTGCATGTTTCAGCGCCTCCCGCAGTTCCGGCACCAGCAGGGCGAGACGGGCGAGGTCGGGGGCGGCGGCGATGAGGGCGGCGTTGGCATCTTGCCGGTGATCTGCATTGACATTAGCGATCACGCTTCCGCCGCTAGTCATTACAATAGCCCATTCAGGGTCTACGCTCTGGAAGCTGTACTTCCACGGCCCCGGTGTCGCCTTCGCCAGATCGGCGGCCAGCTTGTCAAAGTCGATCATCACGCATACCTCGCGACCAGCAGGGCGCAGAGCATCAGCAGCGCCGCAATGACGGCAGTTGCCAGCGCCGTGTCACGCTCACCGCTTTCAAAGTCGATGCCGCTGCCCACGGCGAAGAACATGCCCACGGCTTGCAGGAAGATTGCGACGATCAGCATCATTTCCAAACTCCCAGCCAATAGGCTCCAAAGGCAGCGCCGAGGATCAGCGCCGCGGTGATGACGATCATTGTCCAGCCCAGCAATTCATCGCGCGGGGTCATCACAGCACTCCCAGCCATGCGGCCACGATCACGCCGCCCAAAGTCAGCAGCCCCACGAATGCCGCCGCTCCGACCGCCAGCGCGGCCACGTCGCGCGCGTCCAGTTGCATCGGCTTGGGATCAACCGGCGCGTAGCGATCTTCGGGGGCCCAATCGACCATTTCGGGCCGATGGCCGGATGCGGGGCGGATGAAGCGCCCGGTTTTCGGATCTCTCTCGGCCATCACATCGCCCCCATCCACAGGTTCTGCGCCACCCAGCACAGGGCGACAGTCGCCAGCACCGCGCCTTCGCAGGCCAGCATCACGCGCCGGATGCGGTCGCGCCGCTCGGCCTCGTCGTTCACGGCCTGCGCCAATTCCGGCTGCATCCGCTTCATGGCGGCGCGGCCCTCAGACCGGTCGATCTCGTCGCCGTGTCGTTCCAGCCAGTCAGCGGCGGTGATGCGCTCATTGAGCGGCGCGGCGTCGTCGCGGATCACCATGCGGGCATTGGCCAAGGCAAGCTGGCGCGCGGGCAGCGTCAGCACTTTGCGGGGCGCGGTCATTTCTTCGCCTTTTCGCGAATAGCATCCAGCCATGCATCAGCGGTTTGCAGGGAAGAGGACGGACCGCTCAACCACTTCCATTCGGCGTCGGTCGTCATGTGGCCAAGCTGTTCCGCGGCCAACCCATACATGCGCGCCCAGAGGCTAGGCAGGAAACCGAGGCGCTTCCTCAGGTCGTATTCAACCCAAGACCAATCTCCAGGCAGCTTGCGAAGGACTTGATAGTTTACGGGCGCCATTTTTTCTTCTCGCGCCCCTGTGGCCCCCATAACGATCTTCACGCCGGGGCGCTGAAACTTGGCGAGGTCGTAACCTTGTTCCGGGGTCATTTGGACGGCTCCGACAGCATGGCCCAAACGATGTTGCGAGTGTCCAGCAGGGCTAGGACGCGGCCCGCCTCGGCATCGTCGGATGCCGACCAGTGGAGATCAACTAGACGACTATCGACTTCTTCCAGCGCCAGGCGCCGCGCTTCTTTGGGCGTCGGCTGGTCAACCGGCACCATGCGGTAGCCGATGGCGGCGAGGGCAGTTTTAAGGCCATCAAGAGACCGCTCGACCCAATGCTCGGCGCTTCCACCTGTGGCCATTTTATGGGCGGCGCCCATTGTCATGTAACGGGCAGCGTCATGCAGAAAGATGGACGCCATAACCATGTCCATCTTTGCCACAACCGCAGCCGCTTGGCCGTCTTTCGTGTCGAGATTGGCGGTGAACATCACCGGGCCTCCAGCATTTTGCGCAGTTGCTGCTCTTGGGCGGCCCGTGCGGCGTACGATGCGGCGGACCATGCGGCGGACCGTGCGGCGGCCCGTGCGGCGGCCCGTGCGGCATCCCGTGCGGCGTCCCGTGCGGCGGCCCATGCAGCAGCCCGTGCGGCGGTCCGCTCTTCATCCGTCGCACTATCATTGCGCAGCATGGCGATCTGTTCGCGGATCCGCATGTCACCGGGGCATTCCGCCTCAAACAGATGCAACACCTGCTCAGCGCACCACGCCTGGACATGCCGCGCCAGCCGGTCGTCCGGCATGGCGTTGGACAGCACCCAAAACGCATCGTCCAGCCCATTGCTGTCCAGCACCGTCAACAGCGGCAACGGCTCGTCATCAGCCGCAGTCTTGCCGAGGTGCGTCAACAGCTTCGTCCATCCCTCGGCACAGGGTTTGGCAGCGCGAATGCGGTTCAGCGTGGTCGTGGAATTGTAGGGCATCACGCGGCCTCCGCATCGCGCACGATGTCGGTCAGCCATTCTTCATCCATGACGAAGGCTTCCAGCAGGAGGTCGTGCAGAAATTCGTCGGCGTTGACCATCACCGCACGCTCCATGCCGGGCAGCTTGACCCAGAAGATGCGCGCACAAAACTCGGTCGCGCCCTCGTTGAAATCGCAGGTGAACCCGGCGATGCAGTCGATTTTCACCACGTTGCGGAACTCAAGCGCCACGCTGGTGTCGAACATCTCGACGGTGAAGGGGGCTTCGTAAATCCTGGACATCATTCGTTCTCCGGCATGTATTCGTAGGGGGTGAAAGCGCCGTGATCTTCGGCCAGATCGGCCTCGACCCGCTCGATCCTGGCCATGTGCCGAGGCTCAAACCGCGCGTCATCAGCAGCGAACCACAGCACGTCACCGCCGATCATCCGCACCTCGAACCCGCGCAGCTTGAGCGCGTGCAGCTCATAGTCGGCGTCAAAGTGGGCGTAGACGGCCAGCACGTCGTCCGGGTCGATGCCCAAAGCGTATTCGTGCGCGAGGTTGTGGATTTCGGTCAGGTAGTCACCCGTCGCCCAGAGCGGGCGCCCGAGGCGCATCTCAAGCGCGGCGGTGACGGCGGTGTGCATGGTCATCAGGGTCTCTCCCTCGTGCTGGTGGTGCAGCGAATG
>JAKALI010000794.1 GCA_021813195.1 Pseudomonadota bacterium | reverse complement strand
TTGCGACTCCCAGAGCCCCACCGACCTGCCGGGTCGTGTCGTTCATCGCCGAGCCGACACCGGCTTTCGCCAGCGGCACCGCGCCCATGACGGCGTCGGTTGACGGCGCCATTGTGTTGGCGACTCCGAAAGACATGGCCACGACGGTGATGAGTATGAACCAGTACGAAGTATCGGGTCCCCAGAAATAAAAACCGGCAGAGACGATCGCCAGGACCATGAGCCCCATAGCGACCACACGGTTGGTTCCGAACTTTCCCACGAGACGGTAGCTGTTCGCCGCGCCGACGAGCATTCCCAGAGCGAAAGGCATTATGCGAACACCGGCCTCAAGCGGTGTGTAGCCGTGGACGAACTGCAGGTACTGCGTGGCGATGAAGATCATCCCGAACATCGTGAAGAAGGCCATCGTGATGCTGGTCACGCCTGCCGAGAAGCGTGGGTTGCGGAAGAAATCAAGTTTAAGCATCGGGTGGGCGGCGCGGCTCTCACAGATGATGAATGCAGTGACCAGTGCGGCAGCGAGCAGGAAAGCTCCGAGCACCCGCGTGTCGAACCAGCCGCGCGAAGGCGCCTCGATGATCGCGTAGACGAGCGTGGTCAATGCGGCCATTGAAAGCACGGCGCCGAGCACGTCGATCTTCGGGGGATGGGGGTCGCGGCTGTGCGGCACCAGAAAGATGCCCAACAGAAGCGCCAGCACGACTACGGGCACGTTTATGAGGAAGACTGAGCCCCAGTTTGACATATCGCCGGTTATATCAAAAGGGAAGTCGGCGCGCCAGCTGAAATTGTCGATGAGCCAGCCTCCGAGCGCCGGCCCCATGCCGATGCCGACCGCGGCCATGCCCGTCCAGATGCCGATTGCCTTACCGCGCTCTTCCCTGGGGAATACGTCGGTGATGATCGAGAGCGTGGACGGCATGATGAGCGCGCCGCCGGCTCCCATAAAGATGCGCGAGGCGATGAGCTCGTTGCTGGTCGCAGCATGAGCCGCGAAGTAGCTCGAGATCCCGAAGATGATCAGCCCTGCCTGCAGCGTGCGTTTGCGGCCGAACCTGTCTCCCAGGGCACCCATGGTGAGAAGCAGGCTCGCAAATACCAGGACATAGGCGTCAACCATCCATTGCAGCTCCGAAGCGGCAGCCGAGAGCTCCTTCTGAATCGTCGGGATGGCGACGTTGAGGATCGTATTGTCCAGCCCGATGATGACAAGGCTTGCCGACAGCACGCCAAGCGTCCACCAACGAATGCGGTATTTGCGGGTCTGATAGTATGCCGCGTCGACTTTTTGACTTTCCGGCTGGCTCAATTTTCCTCCATGGATTTCTTTCCGCGTTTTACCTTTTTTCAACCCGGACCTTTAGTCGGGGCCATTTCGTGCAGATACAAATAAAGGAGGCTAACACATTCGCAACTGTGGTTGGGGCAAGGTTCGGACCGGTTGGGGCGGCCGGTCAAGGCGGAAGAGACGATGAAACCAGCTTTTTGGCGGAGAGAAATGTTGGCCGCGGCGAGAGGTGTCCTCCTTCTGGCACTGATGTCTGCAACCTTTTTTGGCTTCCTGCCCCGCGGGCTGGGAGCCGTTTCCGGGGCACCGTCCGCTGCTTTCGCAGCTTCTTCAACCGCTGATTCCCCGAGCGTCCCCTCAGGTTCCACCGCAAATTCCGGCTCTTCCGCAATAGTCGCCTCACAGCCCTTGAACTGGCAGATGCGTGGCTTCAATTATCCGTCCTGGTGGAAAGACGAGTACGCCAGCGACCAGTCGGCGGCTTCGCTCACGGCGCTGGCCGGTACGGGCTCCAACTACGTCGCCATCATACCGACCTGGTATATGACGAGCGCGACCGGCAATACGGTCAGTTCCAGCATCGACGAGCGCACGGCGACCGACGCGGCGGTAGTCAAGGCGATACAGGACGCGCACGCCCGCGGGCTCAAGGTATTGCTGAAGCCGCACGTCGATGTGCAGGACGACACCTCGCGCGTGACCGAGAATCAGGGCGCTGCGCGCGTTGCGGCCATGGAAGAGCCCTTCGACCGCCACGGCGTCGGGCCGATGCCGCTCGAAGAGCTCGCTGAGGCCGTCGAAAATGATCGCCAGCCGCACCGGCAACGCCTCACTCGCCTTGGTCCGCACCACCCCGCACTCCACCAATCGCGCCGGACCGGTGGCGCCTGCGTTCACCACGCCGTAACCGAGGATCGCGGTTCCGGGATCGACACCGAGCACCGTCAGTGTCGCCGCGTTGGTCAGGTGCCGGCCTCCTCGAGGTCGACGGCGTCGAAGTCGACGTTGGTGAAGACCTTGGAGACGTCGTCGAGTTCCTCGAGCGCGTCAACCAGCCGCACCAGCTTCTGCGCGTCGGCGACCTCGAGCTTCACCAGGTTCTTCGGCACCATCTCGATTTCCGACGACTCCGGCACGTACCCCTTCTTCTTCAGGGCTTCCATCACGGCATGGAAGGTGTTGGTGGCGGTGCTGACGACGAAATATTCGCCATCGGCTTCGAAGTCGCTGGCGCCGGCGTCGAGCGCGTCTTCCATCACCTGGTCTTCCGGCAGCTTCTCGACCGGAATCAGGATCTGGCCCTTCTTCTCGAACATCCATGCCACCGAGTTGCTGGCGCCGAGGTTGCCGTTGTTGCGCGAAAAGGCATGGCGGATTTCGGCCACGGTCCGGTTGGCGTTGTCGGTTGAACCCTCCAGCAGCAGTGCCGCGCCGCCGGGGCCGTAGCCCTCGTAGGTGAATTCCTCGTAGGAGGCGCCTTCGAGCTCACCCGTCCCCTTCTTGATGGCCCGCTCGATGTTGTCGTTGGGCATGTTGGCGGCGCGGCCGTCGTCGATCGCCTTGCGCAGCCGGGCGTTCCCCGAGGGATCGCCGCCGCCGGCCTTGGCCGCCACGGTGATTTCCCGGATCAGCTTGGTCCACACCGACGCCCGCTTGTTGTCGGTGATCGCCTTCTTGTGCTT
>JAKALI010000793.1 GCA_021813195.1 Pseudomonadota bacterium | reverse complement strand
CATGATCCATCGTCGTTTCATGCACTGACAGCTGACACGCAGCGCGACGATTCACGCGCACGCGTTCGGGCAGGAAATTTGGGGAGACTTTTAGACCGATGACGTGCCGAGCATGGCGGCCATCGCCTTGGCCGCCTCATCTGCTGCGGCCTTCACCGGCAGTGGCGCCAGATGCGCGTACCGCTGGGTCGTCACGGCATGGCGATGCCCCAGCATCGCACCGACCATGAACAGCGATGTGCCGTTCGTAACGGCGACGGATGCAAAGGCGTGGCGCAGGTCATGCAGACGAAAGTCGGACAACGCCGCCTTGGAACGCAGACGCTGCCATGGCTTCTGAATGCCGATGAAGTGAGTGCCAGGCCTGTTCCCGGGCAGAACGTAGGGGCTGCTTAGATCACGTGGCAGTGAATTTAAGAGTTCAATCGCCGGTGTCGTGATGGCAAGATTCCGCCGCCCGGTCTTGCTGTCGGCCAGCCGGGCAACGCCGCGCTGCCAGTCGATGTATTCCCATTTCAGGGACAGGATTTCGGACAGGCGCGCCCCAGTGAACAGCAGCAACTTAATGCAAGCGACCGCTCGCCAGTCTTCGTAGTGCCCGGAGGTCCGTTTCTTCGCCGGGCAGGGCGAGGCCGTTGACCATCCCGGTGCGAGCGCCGCGTCCAAGACCGTTCCAAGTCTCTTGGCCTCGTTCGCGGACAGGTAGCGTTCGCGGGTGACCTCGGGGTAGCGGTCGATCCCGCGACAGGGGTTGGTTCTGGACGCCCGGACGCCCCATTTCTCCGCAATCGTGAACATGCGCGAGATCAAGGCCACGCATCGATTGGCGCTGATCGGGTGCCTTCGCCGCGAGACATGGAACCTTGCGACATCGCTTTGTGAGATGTCATTCATGCGCAAACTGCCAAGGACCGGCAGGACGTGTAACCTGAGGTTATTCCTGTCTTCGAGAACACTGCGCGGTTTTTTTCGTGCTTCGGCATAATTCTCTAGGTACCGTTGAGCGAATTCCGCAAATGTGGCTGTTCGATTGAGGTCTGCGCGCTCGGTAGCCGGGTCCCTAGGGTTTTCGCTGCTCACGATCCGGCCGAGCAGCCTTAAAGCCTCAGAACGGGCCGTCTCGGGCGTCCAGGGCGAACCATGTCTGCCGATGGTGAAGAATCGCTGCCGCCCGTTGAAACGATATTTCAAAACATAGACCGAGCTTGAGCGTTGTCGGCGAACCCCAAAACCGGCCACCGCGCGGTCCCAGAGGCACTGGCCAGGTTTCAGGCGGGAAACCGCCAGCGATGAAATCTTACCGCGCGCCATTATAACCTCACATAAGCTACAAAATAGCTACCAGCCGTCCAGCATTTCAAATTTAGTTATGTAAGTATAGAGCAGATAATGGCGCCAACATCACCATTAAATGTCAGACAAAATATCTGATATACATAATTTCCGAAGCTCATTGGGTGGAGCCTGTGGCCCATGGCTCCGGCCCAAAGCTCGAGGATGCCGGCGAACGGCATTGGTTGGCGGAGGCCTTCGTGACGCAGCTCAAGCAGGCTGAGTGGAAGGTTGAAAAGACATGCTGAAAAGGTGCTCGGCGTCGTCTGGTGAAAGAGACAAACGGAAATGACTGTCCTTTCCCATCGTTGGCCGTCTGTCGAGACAGAAAAAGTCGCCCGCCGGTTGTGCGCGGCGGATCGCAAGTGTCTCCGTGTAAAGAAGCGGTCCTCTTCGGCTCTCAGTATCGCCGTCGAAGGCGGCGTATGTTGTCCGCCACGAACGAGGCCGCGACGAGATAGGCAATTGCGGTCACAATTCCCGCCAGCAGGGACAGCCAGAAGCCGAAGCCCGTGAACATGTCAATGGCACCGGTGGCGATGGCAAGGAGAACAACGAATGTGCATCCCAGATCGTCGTCGCGTCCGCTACGGTTCTCGTCGCGCATGAAGGGGATGACGAAGGCCGCGCCGATCGCGATCAGGATCACGATGCCGGCCAGCGAGAACACGACGACCGAGATCACGTTGCCGGCGCTCACGGCGATATCGTGGATCCAAGGCGTCCAGTATTCGTAGAAGATCGCGGCGGTTCCGAGCGGGGCGCCAAGAAAGGCAAGCAGCAAGGCCGTTGAACTGGCGTTCTTGGACATCCTGTTCAGGCCGAGGCCCAAGCCAAACAGCGCCCAGAATAGCGCTGCACCGAGCGCTACCGCCATAATGAGGCAGGCGATGATGAACCCGAAAACGTCGCCCGAACCACCGGAAAAAGGAGGAGGTGGGTATAATGGCGGATCCGGAAGCCACATGACGCGTCCCCCCTGCTGCATCAGGTCAATCCGCATTGATGATAGCGCAAATCTCGGAGCCGACCCAGCCCACGCAGCGTGGCATGGTTGATGCTTAACCCGTCGGCTCTGGCGGCGATTTCGCCTATCAGACGGGGTGCGTCATCGTCGGTCCTTCCCCGTTTCGCCTCCGTGTTCGCTGTACGGGGCAAGGACGGCGATTGTCCCCCCCCCGCCACCTCTGCTCAATCCGGAGCCGAGGCGTCACGATAGGGCCGGCAAGCGCGGCAAATAATCGGCGGCGGGAGCGCGCTAGGAGTGACAACCGTTGCGGCGTCTGCTGAAAGGTGTCGTTCAACCTTTCTGTGGCCCTGGAGGACAACCGGGCATGGACGCGCCAGAAGTTCTTTGTCTGGCAGTGCAAAACGCGGTTATCATCGATCGGGGAGATCCAGAATGCATTTAGAACAGCTCATCCCGGCCCCTCGCATTCGCTCCTGTGCGGCCGCCATCCTGTTTACCGCGGCAGCGTCGCTGACTGCATCGGGCGCAGCCGGAGCCCGGAAACCGCCGACGCCGGCACAAAATGCATTAGCGCAAAAAGAATACACGATAGGGTTGGCAGCCTATAACCGCGGAGATTGGCCCGCCGCGGAGCGACACTTGCGCCGCGCTGCCAAGCTCGGCAATACCAAA
>JAKALI010000792.1 GCA_021813195.1 Pseudomonadota bacterium | reverse complement strand
CGGAGTCCTTACACACGAAGGTCGACGTCTGGCCGCGCTTCGCAATACTTTGGCGATCTTCCAGGGAAGTCATTCGTCCCCGCTCTCTTGGAAGATCGCCTGCAGTTTTTTTCTCAGCACCAGCAGCGCCGTGGTCTCCGCTAGCGCCTTCTCCTTGCGTCGTAAATCCTTCTCCAGCTCCTTGATCCGCCGACGATCCGCGCGCGTCTCCTGCGCCGTCGCCCGCGCTTCCTCGGGCTGCGCCAGCGCCGCCATCGCGCTCTCCCGCCATTGCGCCAGGTCCGAGGGGGAAACCCCTTTCTCGCGGCACCAGGCACTGCGCTGCGCCTCGTCCCGCGGCCAGGCGAATGTCGCCCGTTCCACCCGCTTGGTCGCGAGCCAAAACCCGCTCCCATCCCAGAGCAGGCAGCGCACGCGGTTGCGTCGGCCATTGCAGAACACAATCAGCGCTCCGGTCAGCAGGTCAAGGCGCATCGCCTTGCTCACCAGGCCGCGGCAGGGCATCAATCCCGAGCCGCCCATCCGTCACCCCAGTGCGCAGGAAAACTCGCGTCTGCTCGCTCAGCCAAAACATGCGTGCAGCTCCTTCAGCAGCGACCCCACCCAGCGCACGTCCGCGCCCGAGCCGGCGCGCACCTCGAGCCCGCTCGGCAAGCGGATACTCACCGTGTCGCGCGCATCGCTCGGCGCCGCCCCGACGGGCATCTGCCCGCCAAGCCCACTGGGCAGCTCCACGATCGCCGGCGCCACCGTGCTCGTTCCACGGCGTCGGGCTTGCCGCAGCCAATAGGTCAACGTGGACAGCGCCAGCTCATGGCGCTCGCAGAACCGGCGCTGGCTCAGACCACTGCGGCCATACAGCTCCAGCAGTCGCGCGCGCTCCGCAGCGCTGCGTTTGCGCTGCCGCGCCGGCTGCCTTCGAGCCCTCCCACACGGGGATCGAGAGAAAATCGCTTTCGTACCCATCGCGCAGATACCTCCGTCGGTAAACTGCGCGTTCATCTATCAGCCTGCCGCTCTGGCCTCCAGGCAGTACCCGGTGGGACGCGTTCGCAGGAACAGCACAAATCGCCGCCTCGAAATTTCCAGTATCCACTAAAGGCGGCTGAGCGCTCTGGAGTGCTGCTGAAGCAGAGTCGTCGCCCGCGCAGGTCGACGGAGATTGCACCCGGCTTTCCATAAAATGGAATCTACATTTCCATTTTATGGAACTCTTGGATATAATCGCGGTCCATGATCGTCATCGGTACCGACGTCGTGGAACGCTATTTCGCGGCGCGGGCCGGCCACCGTGGGATAAAGGCGGCGCGGGCGCAGTACGATGCCTGGAGGGCCATCGTAGAGAAGGCGCAATGGAAAAGGCCGGAGGACGTGAAGAAGGCTCACCCGAAGGCAAGCATTCTGAAGGGCAGCCGGGCGGTGTTCGACATCAAAGGGAACGACTATCGGCTGATTGCCATCGTGCAGTACGCCCACGGCGTGCTGATGATCCGGTTTTTTGGATCGCATGAGGACTACGACAAGATTGATGCGGAGAGCGTGTAATGAAGACCACATTGATCGTCATTCAAAACGACGCGGATCACGCTCAGGCCAAGGCACTGATCGCGAAGCTGATGGACTCGAAAGATCCGGCGGACCAGGCCCGCATGGTGGCTCAGGCGTGCCTGGCAGAAACTTATGAGCGTTCTCGATGGCCGCGGCGCGTGCCGTCGCTGCCCGATCTTCTCACCTATCTGATGGATCAGCACGGACTCTCGCGTGGCGACCTCATCCCTCTTTTGGGAACGGCCAGCCGGGTCAGCGAGGTTTTGACCGGCAAACGCGAGCTGAGCATGACGATGGTGCGCAAGCTCCGGGAGCGGTTTCATATTCCCGCGGACCTGCTCATCCCGCCACTGAGGTCGCCCGGAATCGCGGCGTGACCGTCGCGCGTTTCGGCAGCGTGGCGAGGCTTCCCAGATCATCTCACGCGAACCCGAATGGGGATCGCAGGAACAGCGTGTAGCGCCTCACCCCGACCATCAACTCGAAGGGCGCCGGAAATGGCAACGAAGGTTCCGGCTTGTTTTGGCGGTTTCGGCCGGGATATGCCGGACGACAACCGTTCAGGCACGCGGAACCCGGGACGTGTCCATCACTTAGAGACACCCATTTGGGCTCGCTTCTGCCAGCTCAGGAATTCCGACTGCCGCAATCCGTAGCGAGCCAACGTGCCTTCATGCAATCGGCGCAACTCTTCGACGATCATTGCCCGCACATTCTGGCGATCCGCCTCGCCGACCAGCGCGGCGACTCTGTCGTCAATCACTGTCAGTGAATCTTCGTCCGGGCGCGTCACGACTTCCCGGACAACCTTCCTGATCGCCTCCCTGTAGGCCAGTCTGAGAGGGTCAGGCGAGGCAAGATCCCGTCTGACAGCCAGGTACTCATGAGTCGAGCGCTCATAGGCCCAGACGTACAGATCCCGGAGCAATTCGACCCGTGTGAGTTCGTATACCCCCAGCATGGCCCGGTTGTAGGCTTGTTCCGGCACATCGAGGAATGTGAGCGGACATAGATTGGCTCGGATGAGAGGGAGATTCGCGGCAAGGCGCGAGGTGCGCTGGTTCACATCGGCGAAAGGCTGCAGATACGGCAGGTGCACCATCACGAAGAACGACTGCTCGTAGGGATCCGAAATCCTTGCGGCCTTCTCCAACAGAACACCGAACAGCTCATCGAGCTGCGCTGGAATGGAAAGCGGCCGGTAGACACTCTTGCCGATTTCCACCGTGTGCTGACGCAACCGGTTGAACCCGCGCCCGTCGTTTCCGACTTGGCTCCCTTGGCCTTGTCGCCGGAGGACGTGGTGTATCGGCCTACCCTCTTCGTCGGCATCGGCGGCCTGGCAGGGCGAACGCTGCAGATGCTGCACGGGCGGCTGGTGAACCGTTTCGGGGACCTGGGGGCCGTGCCCGCGGTGCAGATCTTG
>JAKALI010000791.1 GCA_021813195.1 Pseudomonadota bacterium | reverse complement strand
ACCGTATATGACGATTGCTGCGATCACTGTCTTCTGGCCACTCGTGGTTGGAAGTGTCTTCGTCGAGGTTGGCGATGCTCGTGAGAGCCGCCGGCACGTCTCGCACGAGCGCAGCCTGCAGTTCAGAGGGTGTCTTTGTGAACTTGGCAACCTGATACCATTGGACAGAATTGGCGATCCTATTGAATTCACTCGACGCAACATGGTTCTCGACAGGGTTCCGACTTGTTGTTCCAATGCACGCCGCATCGACACAGAGGCCGAACTCACTCAGGCGCTCGGCAAATCGCGACAACTCGTTGTCGACTCCCACAGGCCGCACAGTACGGGTGGACCTCGATCGCCAATCTGCCGAGGCAACGATCGCACTCCTTGAACCACCGGCAGCGGCGCTAGCTTCAGCGGTGCCAGCATGACGGACGAGACGTGAGCTCGGAAGTATCGTGCCATTGAACCGCTCCTCATTGCCGGCGACGCCGAACTCTACGGCCTCATCAATGTGACTGAGGCGGATTGGGCCGTCGGCCTGCCAGCCGTCGAATCGGTTGAAAGTCGTGACGCCATCTTTGACAAGCGCATCACGAATTTGCTGCAACTTGATACCGGCACCAAGCTCAGCGAGCTTCCGTCCGCCTTCGGTTGGCGCGAATGACGCCAGGTCAAAAATGCTCGTCTCCAACCCACTAATCACTATCCGGGCAGGCTCGGGGAAGAGGCTGACGTTGAAGCGGCCCCAAGCGTGCCCCTTGGCATGTTCCAATTCGATGTGATGCGATTCTTCGACAGCGTTTGTCGCCCCTTGATCATCGAGAAGGGCTCGATAGACCCTCACCTTCACGTCGTTGAATGGAGCCGTTCCGTCTAATAGCACGCCATCTTTCAACGCCCATCCGACCGTAGGCCCGTAGGCGTCTATACCCGTCACTTGAATGCGCGCCTCAAGATCGAACAGCTCTAGCCGCCGGCCTCGTTGCTGCTCCAGGTTTACGTATGCCCCCACAAACCGAGCTTCGGGCGAAAAGTTCGGCTCGACACCCACGCGATCCGCGATCTTGACGCCGGTAGCGATATCGAACACGCGGTAGCTGCCTGGGAAGACCTCGAGCCGATAGCGACCGTTGTTCGAGATGATCGTGCGCTCCGGCGTCTCCAGCGTGTAGAAGTCCTGCATCACGATCTCGGGGGCGCCGGCTTCGATGGACACCTCGGCGAGCTGACCGGACGTCACCACGTTCTCGCCGCACGACGACTTCGCAATCAGTGCGTGCTCGATGCGGAAGGATCCGGCCCGGTACACCTTGACCGCCAGCTCGTCGGACCGGGGCGCCGTTTCGGAGGTCAACGGAAGCACCACGCGCAACATGTCCAGGCCGTACGTGAGGCCGGCTGGTGCGGGCGCACTGGGCGGGAGGGGCAGGAGATACTTGCCGCCGAAGCGAACCCATTCTGGCATCGTCAGCACGAGATGCAGCGAAGTATCCCTCGGAAGGTTCCAGTCGCCCCTGCGCCAGGCAATCGGGATCGGCTGTCCGGCCTTTGCGGCTCCCTGATGTCGGAGCGTGACTGAAACCGCGCGCGCCGCGCGCGCCAGCATCGCCGCGTCCGAGCTGCATTCGGCTTCGGATTTGACCGCCGGGACAGGCATGATCGGGGCGGGCCCGAGTGTATTCTCCAGCTCGGCAATCCGATCCTTCATCGCGGTCGAGATGCAGTCGCCGTCGGCGCCGCAGGCGTTGCGCTTGGCGACCCAGGCGCGCTGCGCGGTCTTGAGCTCGTCGGCACCCTGCGCGCCGACGCGCTTGAGAGCGTCAGTGTACGCAGCCACCAACTCCAGGTCATACTCTGCGAGCCTCTTGTCGCCGCAGATGGCCTTCTCGACGTCCTTGCTGCGCTCAGTGCAGGTGAAGCTCGGCTTGAACTGCGACCATGAAGGCATCCGCGGGCGCATCTCGCCGAGCTTGCGGCCGAGTGCCAGTCGGCGCTCGGACATGACCGTGAGCAGGCAGCCGATGTCATCTCCGCACGCGTTTCTCCTCTGCAGCCACGCGCGCTGCTCGCTGCGCAGCTTGTTCTTCTCCGCTTCGGACGCGACGTTCAGAACCTCGCTGAAATCCTTCGCGATCGCCGCATCAGCGTCCCCGAGATTGACGACGCGGCAGATTGTCAGCTCGGCGGGCAGACGGGCCGTGCCGCAATCGAAGCTGGGCTTGGCATGGGCCGGAAACGCCAGCGCCATGCCAAGCAGCAAGCCAAGTGCAGAGTCCGCTCGCATCGGATACTCCGAAATAAATGCTATGTTCGCGGAGCTAGCGCCCCCACGACCACGAACGGCGCCCAATAGGTTGGGTGCGCCTCATGCGGCAGACCATTATCCGACACCTCAATCATCGACCGCCGAAGAGCTTCCGACGCAGGGAGGCGCTCACCCTGAATTTTCTGAAGCGCTCCGACAATCAGCTTCACCGTTGCAGCAGAGTCCACTTCCCAATGCGACGCAATTACACCTCTTGCATTCGCCAAAATGAATGCTCTCGCCAGTCCCGAGAATGGCTCGGACGACTCTGCAGTTGCGGAGGCCGTATTGCATGCCGATAAAATCACCAAATCTGCATCCAAATTCAAGCCCGCAATCTCATGGCCGGACAGATATCCATCCTCGTTAATGCTGTACTTAAGTGCCTCGACATTCTCGATCGGTGGATTCAAGTCCCACAAATTTGACAACACGAGACCCGGCGCGGTCGAGCCGGAATATTGTCCAGAAACCAAGCCATGCGTTGCAAAATGAATGACCTTGTATCGACGAAGTTCGTTTCTGCCAATCATTGTTCGGATAAAATTCTCTCCGGCGCGACGCCCCAGGAGGATGTCGTCGGGAGAGGCACCTAACATTCGCCCAACGGCGCAAACCTCGTCGGCGGTTTCAGGTAGCGGCGTCAGCGTTGCAAGCTGCCGGCTGGACAACGCTGCGCCG
>JAKALI010000790.1 GCA_021813195.1 Pseudomonadota bacterium | reverse complement strand
ATAATTCGATCAGCATAGCTCAGCGTGCGGTGATCGTGGGTGACGGCGAGGACGGCGCGCGTGGGATCCTGCGCAACGTGCTTTAACAGTTCCATCACGGCCTTGCCGTTCTCGCTGTCAAGGGCCGCTGTCGGCTCGTCGGCGAGCACCACCGCCGGCTGACCTGCGAGTGCCCGGGCAATGGCCACGCGCTGCTTTTCGCCGCCCGACAGTTTCGAGGGATAGGCATCGATGCGATGGCTGAGACCGACCGAAATCAAAGCGTCGCGCGCTGCTGCGTTGGGATCGCGCACTTTAGCACCGCGCACATCGAGCGCCATCAGCACATTCTCGTGGGCCGTCAAGGTCGGGAAGAGATTATAGCCCTGGAAGACGAAACCGATGTTTCGGCGGCGGATGTCTGCAAGACCCTCCGCAGTCTGACCGACGGCTTCTTCGCCGTTGATCTGCAACTGACCGCCGGTAGCCGTGAGGATGCACCCCAAAATCGACAGCAACGTCGTCTTGCCGGAGCCGGACGGTCCCATCAGCAAGGTCAGTTCGCCCGGGCGTAGATCGAGGTCCACACCTTTGAGGATTTTCAGTTCGCCAGCGCCGGTCTGGATCGACTTTGTGATGTTGCGGGCTTTGACGATGGCCGGGCGGATGATCGGGGCGGTCATGTTAGGTCTCCGTTGTGCCTCGCGTTGTGCGATGAGGAGAGAATGGCGCACCGGCGCTGGGGGCGCTGTTCCGGGCGTGACAGGCGAGCAAAACGTGGGACGGGTGGCCGTTGTAAGGTTGTTGCAATCTGGAAAATAAAAAATCCGGAAGCTCGAAGCGTCGGGCGGATGCCGTCCTCGAGACTTCCGAAAGTTGGCTCCGTCGCCAGATGAAACGGGTATGCACTCAGATTTCGTCGGCCCAGTTAGGACCAGGGCTGTTCACGGGGTGGCTGTGCATGAGTGATCCGTAGCCCGGGAGGCTATCGCTCATGTGTCAAATGTGGGGAGGAAGCGAGCTGTTCCTCCCCGCATCTTGGTTTAGCAACCCACCGTGATCGTCACGCCAACGGCGGGGATGTAGCGCTTGCAGGTGCCGGGCTGCTCGGCGGTTTTGGCCGTTCCGGTCACCTCCGCGGTCGTGGTCGTGCTGGCGGTATCTGCGGCCGGCGTGGCGTCGACCGTGGTTGTCGGCGTCGCGACGTCAGCATTCAGGTCAGCTTTGGTCAAGGCGGCAACTGTGGAGGGAGCCTGAGCCGTCGTCTCGCTCACGACCGGCTCGCTTGCGGCGACTTCGGCGACAACAGGGTGGATCTCAGCGACCGGTTGGGTTTCGGCAACCTTCGCCTGGCCTTCCGCTTCGGCTTGGGCCTTGGCGCGGGCTGCGGCCTCAGCCTGAGCCATGGCCGTTGCCCGGGCGGCTGCTTCGGCTTGGGCTTTAGCCTTGGCACGGGCTGCAGCCTCGGCCTTCGCAATGGCCTTCGCCCGAGCGGCTGCCTCAGCTTCGGCTCTGGCGCGCGCGCGAGCCGCAGCTTCGGCCTGGGCCTTGGCTTTGGCGCGGGCCGCAGCTTCGGCTTGGGCTTTTGCTTTTGCACGGGCACGGGCGGCCTGGGCGGCCTCGCTGCGCTTCTTGGCCTGATAGGCCTTCTGTTCGTTATGCTGATGGGCTGCTGCCGCCATGGCACCGATGGCGAGCACCCCAAGTCCTATGCCGATGGCGGCGCCGCGGCCGGCTTCGGCGGTATTCGTGATGGCGAGTGAGGCTGCAATGGCAACAGCGGCGGCGGCGGTGAGCTTGCGGGTCATGGGTCTCTCCATCTGGTGTGATGTCGTCCTCGGAGCGATGCCGGGTTTCTCGCGCTCCCGTTCATCGATGACGTCATTGTGTCTCGCCCCTGTCCGTCGCGCTGTCACGTTCGGAACAGCCCTGAAAAAACTTACAACGCACTGATTTTTAATATAGAAATTCAGGCTCGTGCGGCGCTGCTGACGCAGCGAGGCTCCGCTGTACCCGAAATCCGGCCAACGAAATTGAGCGTGTGGTCGAGGACGGTCTGGCGCTGCCGGTCGATGGTGATGAGGTGATAACTGTCCTCCAGCACCACGAGCTCGACCCGGCCGGGCAATCGAGCCTGCAAGTGGAACGTATTCGCGAGACTGGCGTAGTCGTCGTCGCGCGGATGTAGCATCAACACAGGCTGGTGAATTTCGCCGAGCACATTGAGCGCCCGGTTCACAAGTCGTCGACGTTCCAGGACTGCGACGCCTGGCGTTGAAAAGGGCAGGGCAGGTGCTCCAGGCGCGGCCAGGGCAGATTTGATAAACGTTCGCAGCCGGTCGTCTTTAATTCCGAATTCGAGTGGCGCGGGAAACCGGAACAGATTGGCGAAGCGGCGGAAGGTGACCAACCGGAAGAGGTGCGCAAACCAGGGGATGCAGCGGCCATCGAGCCACAGGGTCGGAGAGTACAAGGCAAGTCCTTGGATGCGCGCGGGGAAACGTGAGGCTAACAGGAGCGCAATGACCGCGCCCGTCGACAATCCGCCAACGACGATGCGGTCGCAGGAGCCGGACAGGACGTCGAGGCCGCGTTCGGCACTGGTCACCCAGTCCTGCCAGGTCGTCGCTACAAGATCGGCCTCGCCGGCACAGTGCCCTGCCAATTGAGGGCAATGCACGGAATAGCCGGCTCGCGCCAACCCATTGGCAACAAAACGCATTTCTGTCGGGCTTCCGCACAGGCCGTGAAGCAGCAGCACGCCTGTGCGGCCACCTGCTATAGAAAACGCATGACTGCCTCCACCATGCATAGATGATGCTCCCGTATCGAAAGACGGGGCAAAATAAGATCGATGCCAGGGGTGCTGCTGTTCCCGCCGGCACACGCGCCTGCGGCGGGGTGGCTAAGCCCGATCACGGATCTTGACTTGCAGCAACTTTCGGCGGCAGATGCCGAAGTATGTCCGTCCCACGGCCTTGAACCGCGGGCATTGG
>JAKALI010000789.1 GCA_021813195.1 Pseudomonadota bacterium | reverse complement strand
TCTTGACGCGCTGATGGCGGAAAAGGACGCCGAGATTTCCTTCTCGCCCGGTTTTCGATGGGGCACGACGGTCCTGCCTGGAGAGCCTATCACAATGGAGAACCTCCTCGACCAGACCGCCATTACCTATCCATACGTGACGGTCACGCAGATGAGCGGCTCGCAAATCAAGGATATCCTCGAAGACGTCTGTGACAATCTCTTCAATGCCGACCCCTATCATCAGCAGGGTGGCGACATGGTGCGTGTGGGAGGTATGAGTTATTCCTGCGATCCGACGGCAAAGATAGGCAGCCGTATCGGCGATATGAGCCTCAAGGGAAATCGCATCGAGGCCGGGAAGACCTACAAAGTGGCGGGTTGGGCCCCGGTTTCCGAAGCCGCGCGCGATGCCGGCGGCGAGCCGATATGGGAGCTGGTCGCGCGCCATCTGCGAACGAAGAAGACGATTGCGGCGCCTGAACTCAACCTGCCGCGTCTCAAGAACGTCGATGGCAATCCCGGTATCACTGGCTGACAGGCGCTGCCTCGTATCGCAGATCTGAAGTCCCTGGGCCGCCAGCGGCGATTTCGCTCGGGGAGTTCAGATCGGTAAGGCGGGTGCCAGAATTCATGTGAGAGAGGCGCGCATGCGCAGCATATAGGGGCCCGCCTCTCAGTGTGAACGGGATAGCGGCTCGATGTTTCGAAGAATTGCGCCCATCGGCGGGCGAGGGACGCACCTAACGCAGCGTGAGGGCGGATGATGTCGGCGCTTACGCTCTGTCCGTAGCTGATGACGCTGATCCCTCATCTCATCTTCGACTTCAACTTGATCATTGCGCCATCCACGACAAAGGCGCCGTACCCCCTATGATGAAGGGTTTTGGGGTTCTTCTGCGCCGGATCAATCCAGGCCTTCACGATTTGCAGGATGAAAATATTGTAGCGCCTGACCAGGCTTGTATCTGTCACGCGGCATTCGAGATTGCAGAAACATTCTGCGATGAGGGGCGGGGAAATATGACGAGCCGCCAATGGTGACAGGCCAAAGCGCTTGAATTTATCGATTTCGCTGCCGGAGCAATTGCCTACTTTCACAACCTTGTCGGCGAGACCACGCGCCGGGATCGCAATCACCGCTTCTCTTGTCGAACGCAGGGCCCGGAAGCTGAAGTTGGCCTGACTGACAACACAGGCAAGAAGGGCTGGCTCGAAGTCCACCATCATGTGCCAGGACATGGTCATTACGTTGGCTTGACCTTTGCTAGCCGTCGTCAGCAAAACGACCGGCCCGGGTTCAAGCCATTGGTAAACCCTGGAAAGAGGGAAGCTTCTCACCGTCACTTTCGGATCTTGCCCGTTGAACGGGGGCGATTAGACGCAAAAGGTCATGTCGCGACTTGACCTGCATCAATTGCATCGATCAAGCCTTGTAAGAAAAAGGTTCAAACACTGTGGAAAGTCCATGCCGACGCGGATCGCGGCAGTGATCGCCTATGTCGGCGCAGTGTTGCCCGATGAGGTTCCACTGATCGGCATTCCAACGATGTAAGTTAGTCTGGAGATGACCATGCAGACGCCAACTCAAATCGAACTTGAAGGTGTCAGGAAAACCCCCGAGTTGCAGGCAGCGATCGATGGGTCCATCGCGGAGCTTGAACGCCTGTTTGGCCGGATTACGGCCTGCCGCATCGTGGTGAAGGGGCCCGGCGAGCGCCATCAGACGGGCGGCCTGCACCAGGTCAGCGTCCGGCTGGCACTGCCGGATGGCCGTGAGGTTAATGTTGGACGTACGCCGAAGCAGGATGAACGTTATGCAGACCTGACGTTTGCCATCGATAACGCCTTCAAACGCGCCCGCAGGCGGCTGCAGGACCAGACACGGTTGATGCGCGGCCAAACCAAAGTTCACGAGGGGCAACTTGTCGGCACGGTGGTGCGGATCGACCCAAGCGGCGAGTTTGGCTTTCTCGAAAGCGCCGACGGCCACGAGGTTTACTTCAACTTTAATAGCGTCCTGAACGGCGGCTCGTCGAGCATCACGCCGGGCACACGCGTCCATTACGTGGAAGAAATCGGCGCAAAGGGGGCTCAGGCAAGCACAGTCAAGGTTCTCGGCAAACACGGTCTTCGCGTCTGAAAGCCGGAGGTCGAAATGACAGCCTATTTCAGGACCTGGTCGCCGGTGCACCCGGCTCTGGAACGGCTAAACTTGTTTGCCCTGCATGGCACCGAGGAACTCGGTGCCAGGATCGCAAGATTTCTCGGCTGCGATCTTGCTGCGCTCGAAGAGCGCAGTTTCGAGGATGGCGAGCATAAGTCCCGTCCACTTGAGGCTGTAGCAGGGCGTGACGTGTACGTCGTGCATAGCCTGCATGGCGGCCCGGACGAAAGTCCCAACGACAAGCTATGCCGGCTGCTGTTCTTCATCAGCGCCCTGAAGGATGCGGGCGCAAGCCGGGTGACGGCGGTCACGCCCTATCTTTGCTATGCCCGGAAAGATCGCCGGACCAAGGCGCAGGATCCCGTCACCATCCGCTATCTCGCGACTTTGTTCGAAGCGGCCGGAGTCGACGGCATCGTTACGCTGGAAGTTCACAACGTGGCAGCATTTGAAAACGCGTTCCGTTGTCCTTCCGTCGCGCTGAGCGCGGCTCCGCTCCTGATCGATAAGATCATGGACATCGCGGAGGGTCGGGATATTTGTGTGGTGTCACCGGATCTCGGCGGCGGCAAGCGGGCTGATGTGCTGCGGGAAGCGTTGGAAAAGGCCGCCGGTCGTCGGATCGGCACGGCGTTCGTCGAAAAGCATCGCAGTTCGGGTGTCGTGTCGGGCGACCTGTTTGCAGGTGATGTCGCAAATTCGGTTTGCGTCGTCTTTGACGATCTGGTCAGCACCGGGGGCACCCTGGTGCGCGCGGCAAAGGCGGCGCGCGCTCATGGAGCCGGAAAAGTTATTGCCTGCGTGGCTCACGCTCTCTTTATGCCCGGTTC
>JAKALI010000788.1 GCA_021813195.1 Pseudomonadota bacterium | reverse complement strand
CGGTCACGGCGCCCAGCAGCAGCAGGAAAAATGCGGACAGCGGGTCCAGGTGCAGGTGGAACGGCAGGTCGGGCAGACCCAGCGGCAGCACCAGCGATTGCGTCGCGCCGCCGAGCGCATCGAGCGCCGCCGCCGCCAGCGCCAGCGCGCCGAGCGCACCGGCCGGAAACAGCAGCCGGCTCACCAGATTCAGCTTGTGCGGGAAAAATACGCCGACTAGCCCGAGCGCGAGCCACAGCAGGACCACGTCCAGGATCAGCGACAGGGCCGAGGCCGGCAGGTGCATTATTTGACTTTCATGCCTGGCGTGTCGCCGCTTGCGGCGAGGACCATCCCCTGCGGCGGGCCGAACTTCATCTTGCTTGCCTGCGGGCCGAGCCCGGCGAGCGCGAGGTCGGCCAAGGTCCGCAGCGGAAGCGCAAGTTTTCGCGCGAACATCGCATTACCGGCCGGAATCAGCGACAGCACGGCGATTGCGAACCGGGCAGTGGCAACGATGGGCGAGCCCAATAGCGGCGAAGGCATTCCTTGCATTGCTTTCAGAGGGAGCGGCGGGTGAACAGGTGGCGCTCGGCGGCGCACATGCGCAGGCGCGGCGAGACCGCTTGTCTTTCGTCTTTCGCTGATTATACCAGATCGATTTCGCTTCACTTGTTGGTCTCAATTCACGTTCATGCCCCGCTGCGCGCCGTCCCTGCCGCTCGGGCCGAGCACGCGGTTACGCGTAAGACCCATACCCTGTCCGGCACGGTGAGCTATATGGCCGATCTGTTCGCCATGCCGAGCGCTGCTGCGCGCGAAGGGAATCCAGAAGACGAGATTCGTGCTAATCTGAAATTGCCTGGTGTTGCTCGGCAAGGAGGCAGCTTATGAAGTGGAACGAACGCATCGTGATTGACCCGGAGGTGCTTACCGGAAAGCCGGTTATCCGCGGCACGCGCCTCGCGGTGGACTTCATCGTCGGCTTGCTTGCCCAGGGCTGGACGCAAGCGGACATCCTCCGCAACTACCCCGGCGTTACCGACGATGACATTGCCGCCTGCCTCCAATACGCCAGCGAAACATTGCAAGCAGAAAAGGTTTATCCGCTTACGCCCGCTGGCGTCGCCTGAGGGTGCGCTTCCTCGCGAACGAGAATTTCCCCGGCGATGCCGTTACCGCCCTTCGGGCCGCCGGACACGATCTGGCTTGGGTCCGGACCGATGCGCCAGGCAGTCCTGATCCCGACGTGTTGGCATGGGCCGTCCGCGAGAATCGCGTTCTCCTGACCTTCGACAAGGATTTCGGCGAACTTGCCTGGCGCGCCGGATTGCCGGCAACCGCCGGCATCGTCTTGTTTCGTATTCCTATGCCCTCGCCTGTCGACGTGGGGCCGGCCATTGCGAGTATCATCGGTAGTCGCGAGGACTGGGCCGGACACTTCTCGGTCGTCGAGCCCGGCCGCATTCGCATGAGATCCCTGCCTTCAAGATCGTGAACCCGCGCTCCCATTGGTAGAAGCTGATCCCCATGCGCTACGAGGGGATTCTGGTGTAGGCGCCTTGCCGGCGTGTTCGATGAGGTACTCGGGCTGGCCGCCCTCACTTTATCTTCATCCCAGGCTGTGCACCGGAGTCGACGCCGAGCAGATGGATGCCCGGCGCGTCGCCTGAAGCGGCGAGGACCATGCCCTCAGACAGCCCGAATTTCATCTTGCGCGGGGCGAGGTTGGCGACCATGACCGTCATGCGGCCCTCGAGGGTGGCCGGGGCGTAGGCCGACTTGATGCCAGCGAACACCGTGCGCTGTTCGGTGCCGATATCGAGCGTGAGTTTCAGCAGCTTGTCCGCGCCTTCGACCTGTTCCGCCTTCACGATTTTCGCGACGCGCAGATCGACCTTGGCGAAGTCGTCGATCGAGATGGTTGCCGGCGCGCTCGGCGCGGGGTGCCCAGGGGAGGCCGGATGCGGCGTCGAGGGGGAGGGGATGGTTGGAGACTGGCTCGCAGAGCCGGTCTTCGAGGTATCTGTCACTTTCTTCCGCTCCTTCGCCGGGGCTGCTTCTGGAATTTCGAACAGGGCGTCGAGTTGTTTGGGATCGACGCGGGTCATGAGATGCTGATAAGGATTGATCTTCTTAGGAAGTACACCGAGGTCATCCCATTCAAAAGGCCTGTCCATACCAAACAGCTGTCTTGCGACGGTGTCGCTTACCTTCGGCAACACTGGAGTCAGCATAATCGTCAAGAGCCGAAACCCGATAATTGCCACAGAGCAGACTTCTTGGAGGTCTTTGTCAAATCCAAGTCCAGGTTCGGATGATGATGCCTTCTTCGCAAGTTCCCATGGCTTATTTGAGTCGAAATATTCGTTGATTTCGTCAGCCGAACGCATCACCCGGCGGAGGGCTGAACCAAATTCTCTCCGTTCGTAGTCTTCGCGTATTAGGCCGGCGTAGGTTTGGGTGTGCTCCAGAATCGCGTTTCCATTTCCATAGAACGCGGCAAAGGGGATCGCGGTCCTATTGATTCGTCCAGTAGCAGAGTCCGCAGTTTCGCCGCGCAAAGTCATCTCACGGCCATGGCTTAACGTGCCGTCGAATCTTTCAATGATGAATTTTGCGGCCCGGCTGGCGATATTGACGTACTTACCAATTAAATCACTGTTCACCCGCGCCATGAAATCATCGGGATTAAAGTCCACGTCTTCGACGTTGGCGCTCAGCTTCGCCGCGATGTAATAGCGCAGCCACTCCGGATTCATGCCGATGTCGAGATAACGCAGCGGCGATATGCCGGTGCCGCGGCTCTTGGACATCTTTTCGCCCGAGACGGTGATGAAGCCGTGCACGTACACGTTGTCCGGCACTTTGTAGCCGGCGAACTTGAGCATCGCCGGCCAGAACAGGGTGTGGAAGTAAATGATGTCCTTGCCGATGAAATGGATTTGTTCGGTGCTCGGGTCGGCAAGGAAGCCGGCGAAGTCGATGCCTTTTTTCGCG
>JAKALI010000787.1 GCA_021813195.1 Pseudomonadota bacterium | reverse complement strand
GTTCGCCGGTAGGGTCGGGTTGCGATGTCCAACGCAAACCGAGGAACCACCGATGACCGACGAGATGATGAACCTTCGCGCGCTCGTGGAGAAGACCCCCGACGCCGACATTCTACGCGAGATGATCGGCTTTGCCGCCGAGCGGCTGATGGAGATCGAGGTGGGCGCCCTGCTCAAACAGCGATGGACGGACGCATTGCGCGCCACACATCCTGACGAGCGGATCTACACGTTTTGGCACTATATGCGCCGGCGCTCGGAGCACGACGCCGGCCTTCGTCTCGACCACGTCCTCTTAAGTCCGACGATTGCGTCGCGTCTCAAGCATGCGGAACTTGATCGAAAAGTGCGTGGATACGAAGGAGCGAGCGATCATGCGCCGGTGTGGATCGACCTTGCCCGCTGATCGATCGTTATGGGCCCACTACGGTCATTCGAATTCGCTGGCCCGCTTCCTGAAACGTGACCATTGCCTTAAGATACGAATTCAAATTGTTGCGGTTGAATCTTAGCTCATTCTCCGCGTTCAATCCGCTGTGCCGATGTAAATGTGCCGCAAACGGCTGTTCGACGCTATTTCGCTCGGTGTCCCCGAAAGCGCGAATGAACCGTGTTCAAGCACATAGGCATAGTCGGCCAGAGCTAGCGCGCGATCTACATCTTGCTCGATTACGATTAGTGTGACGCCGGCCTGCTTCAGCAAAGCAAGCGCTTCGTAGAGTTTGTCCATCATGACGGGCGCGAGGCCTAGCGAAATTTCGTCGAAGATCACGAGGCGTGGGCGGGCCATCAGGGCGCGGCCGATAGCGAGCATTTGCTGCTGACCTCCGGACATGGATGTACCCAGTTCCGCCCTTCGTTCGCCCAGAACAGGAAACAAATCGTAGACCGTCCCGAGGCGACTGCCCATAATCTTCGCGCGGGTGCCGCGGGCTGCAATTTTCAAGTTATCTTCGACCGATAGTGTCGAGAAGATACGCCGACCTTCCATGCAATGTGCGATTCCGAGTGAGGCGATGCGGTGCGGCGGCAGGCCACCGACAGCTTGGCCCGCGATTTCGATGCGGCCGGAACTCGGCGCGATGGCGCCAGTGATCACCCGGGCGAGCGTCGTCTTCCCGGCACCATTCGCGCCGAGGATCGCAATGGCTTGACCCTCGTTCAAAGTGAGGTCGAGCCCCTCCAGTACGCGCGCCTGTCCATATCCGGCGGCTACGCGATCCATGCGCAGCAGCGGGATGGAAGACGCACCGGAGTACGTAGCGATCAAGGGCGCCAACCGCCGGCGTTCCTCGCTCGGCGATTCAATGTGGATAACGTCGTTCGACGCGTCCGAGCGATCACTTTTGGGGGCGCCCTTCGCTCCGCCCGTCCCGAGATAGACGGCGGCGACCTGATCGTTGGCGAAGACTTCGGCGGTCGGACCCTCGATCAGCTTCTTGCCGAAATTGAGCACCATCGAGCGCTCGCAACATTCTCGGACGACGCGGAGCACGTGCTCGACGATGACGATGGCCGTGCGCTCATCGAGGATCGCCTTGATGAGGGCGATGAGTTCGGTGATCTCGCTGTCCACGAGACCGGCGCCGACTTCGTCAAGCAGCACCACGCGGGGCCTCAGCGCCAGCGCACGCGCGACCTCAAGCCGCTTGCGGCGGAGCAGCGGCAGGGCGCGGGCTGTTATTCCCGCAGCGTCCGCAAGCCCGGTGCGTTCCAGCAGGGCAAGGCGCTCGGCGCGAGCCTTCGTTGAGGAAATGAAGGGGGCAATGGAATATTGCGCGACTTCGAGATTTTCTTCGACTGTCATGTCGAGGAAGGGACGCGGAATTTGGTAAGTTCGCCCGATGCCGGCGCGAGCGCGCTCGGAAGCCGGCAGTCGTGAGACGTCGCGCCCGTCGAGACGGATGCTTCCCTGGCTTGGCGCCAGCGCGCCGCCGATAAGACCGATCAAGGTCGACTTGCCTGCCCCGTTGGGGCCGATAACGCCTGTGATCGTTCCGCGCTGAAGCGTCAGATCGACGTTGTCGATTGCAATCAAGCCTCCGTATCGCTTTACGACGCTAGAAACTTCGAGGATGGAAGCGTTCATTGCGCGACACTCCTCCGGATGACGAGGCCGGGGTTGGCGAACAGTCCGACAACGCCGCGCGGAGCAAAGCGGATCAGAACGATCAGAATGAGCCCGGCAATCGCGATGTGAGCTTCCGGATAGTCAGCCAGCAGCTCTCCAAGGCCGATCACGAACACGGCTCCGACGACCGCTCCGAGGCGCAGGCCGACGCCGCCGATGATCACCATCGAGAGTACATCGATCGACCATTGCAAACCAAACATGCCGTAGGGTTCGATGGCGCCAAGCTTGACCGACTGGACCGCTCCGACCGTGCAGGCAAGGGCGCTCGCCAACATGAAGGCGCCAAGTTTCACACGATAGGGTCGCACCCCCATCTGAGCTGCGGCGTCCTCGTCGTCACGCACCGCCCTCAGGATTACCGAGATGCGAGTGCGCGCGCAGAGTGTCACCGCGAGAGACGCGGCGAGGGCGACGACGAGCGCATAGCGGAACAGAACCGGCAATTCCGGTGGATCGTTCCGGAGTACGATCCCGGTCGCCCCACCGAAGAAGGGAAGATTGACCATGGTGAGCCGCAGCAATTCGGCGAGCGCGAGTGTGCCAACAGTGAAATAGAGGCCGCGCAGCCTGAACAGCGCGGGGGAAACGAAGGCGGCGAGCAGGGCGCCGGCCGCCGCGGCGCCGATGAGCGTCAGGGGCAGCGGCAGATCGAGATTGTTCAGTAGGCCGAATGCTACATAGGCGCCAAGCCCGACGAAGCAGGACGTGCCGAGCGATACGAGGCCCGCCGATCCCGCCATAAGGTTCCAGCCCTCAGCGAGCGTCAGATAGATCAGGGTGCGGAAGCCTATTTGCAGCCAATAGTCGTCGAAGACATTCGGCGCGAACCAGAGAACAACCGCAAGG
>JAKALI010000786.1 GCA_021813195.1 Pseudomonadota bacterium | reverse complement strand
GTTTCCTCTACTCGGACCGCGTGGTGCAGGAGAAACTCGACTTCTGCAAGGAGCAGAGAGCCAGAATGTGAGCCGCATCTCCGGCTCGGAACCGACAACCGGCGACGTTAGAATGATCATGTCTACGCAGGAAGCGCAGACGCAGTCTGCGCGCGAAAAAAGGGAAGTGCGTGTACTCAAAGCCCGCCGAAACATTGAGCATCGAGCAGGAAGAAGTGCGGGGCATTTCGCGCACGGTCGCGGAAATCGAGTGGTTGCTGCTGATCCTGGTGCTGCTGTACCAGG
This sequence comes from Pseudomonadota bacterium, assembly GCA_021813195.1. Next base: position 2,698 of record JAKALI010000786.1, on the reverse strand, counting down.
TGTTCGGCGGACCCGCAGCCGAGGACCAAGCGGCAATTTCTGCGGGGCTCTTCTTCTTCGCCGCGTTCGTCCTCAGCTTCCGCTACGCCAATTTCTACAAAGCGGAATCGCGCTGGAAAATAGCCATCGAAACCTTTGCGATGCTGCTGTTCATCACCTGGGCGCTGTGGTACACGGGAAAACTCGCAAGCCCCCTGGTCAACGCCTATCTGCTCGTCATCATCACCAGCGCACTCGCGCTGGGCAAACTCACTACGATGCTGGAGATGGCGCTGATCGCCGCCTGCCTCGTCCTGCTCGGGGGAAACGCCCGCCCGGGTGAACTGTTCTCGCTCGCCTACATCGGCGGCCTGGTAGCGCAGCTTGCGCCCATGCTCCTCGTCGCCTATATCACCACCATGTTCTCCGCCGACATCCGTTTCGGCATGGACCGGGCCCGGTCGCTCTCGGAAACGGACGATCTCACCGGCCTCTACAACATGCGCGGCTTCCGCATCATCGCCGATCGCTTGTTCGGTCAGGCAATGCGCTACAACCGTCCGGCCAGCATGCTGATGATCGACTCGGACAATCTCAAGGCGGTCAACGACCATTACGGCCACGAAGCCGGGAACCGTCTGCTGAAAATGGTGGCGAAATGCATCGAGACCGAGTTGCGCCATACCGACGTGCTAGCGCGCTATGGCGGAGACGAATTCGTGGCGCTGCTGCCGGAAACGGCGCCTGACCGGGCGATCGAGGTCGCGCAGCGGATTCTCAAAGCGGTAGCCACTGCCCCGCTGGAGTTTGAAGGCAAGCGTATCGAGACCAGCGTCAGCATCGGGCTCGCGTGCCATCCGGAGGACGGCCGCAGCATCGACGCCGTCCAGACGCGTGCCGATCGCGCCATGTACCTCGCCAAGGAGCAGGGCCGCAATCGGGTCGTGAAATTCACGGTTTGACCGCGAGCCGGCACGGCATCAATTCAAAACCTGCGTGTGACCGCGCGCAGCGACTCCGGCGGGAGCTTAGCGCCAAGCGAACCCAAGTAAAATCATTTGCTCTTGCCCAAATGTTCCTGCAACACGAACTTCGGCCGCGGCTGGGCGTTGACGTAGGCCGCGATATCCAGGGCGTCCTTGTCGCTCAGGTTGGGGTTGCCCAAGGGCATGGCGTTCTTGAGGTAGGTCGCCAGTTTGAGGTCTTGCGCCAAGCCCGCGCCACTGTTGTAGGACTTCGAGCCCCATACCGGCGGGAATTTTCCCACGCCCGCCCCATCGCTGCCGTGGCAGCTGGCGCGGGTGGAAGCGTACAGCGTCTTGCCGCGTACCGCATCGGCGGTGTCCGGATTGATCTTCAGCGACGGCTGCGAGTTGGGACCGAATGGACCTTTCAGGCTCATCTTGACTGGATAACCTTCCGACAGCCAGGTGATGTACGCGGCGATGGCCACTGAGACTTCGCTGCCGTTGGGCGGGCGTACTCCATTCATGCTGCGCATGAAGCAGTTGAGGTTGCGGTCTTCCAGGGTAATGACCTGTTTTTCCCGCGGCGTGAAAGTGGGGTAGACGGAGGCCGCCCCGAGGAAACTCAGCGCCTTGGGGTTAGTGCCGCCGTCAAGATGGCAGGAGGTGCAGGTGAGATTGTTGCCTACGTATTGTCGGCTCAAGGGATGGGTGTTCGTATTGTTGACGATGTCGCGCCCCAAGGCCACTATTTTGCCCAACTCGCCCGGCGGTAGCGCGGTGGGGGTCGGCACCGCCAGGGGTTTGACGGCTCCGGCTTCTGGCGCCGAAGCGGCGCTCGCGGCGGCGGCCATCAGCGCCAAGCTAAAAACGCTTCTCAGCGTGGCTTTGATGATCGGATTTCTTTCCATTTTGGACTCCTTATCCGTGGTTACACTGTGTTGACAATCAAAGCGGATGCTACGTCCGCCCCGTTCCCTCGGCTGCGGTACCCGTCCGCGTAGCGGACCAGATACTCATGACGCTTGGGATCTTGGCGACAAGACGGATGCGAGCAGTCGCGCGCCTGGCGTCGCCTGAAACGAAAATACATGCGTGTTAGTTCGATCAAGCCCGTTTCACTCTGGGTAGTATTAATCTCGCCTCGAGCCCGCCCTCGAGGCGCTGCGCCAGTTCGAGAGATCCGCCGAAGCGCTCGGTAATGGCGCAAACGATCGATAGCCCGAGTCCGCTGCCTCGGCCTGAGCCGCGCCGCCAGAAGCGATGCGTAACCAGCGCCAGCTCCTCGGCGCTGAGTCCCGGTCCGCAGTCGCACACGCGAAAACACACCGTATCTTTCGAGGATCGCGCCTCCAGCGTAACGGTGCTTTCAGGCGGGGAGTGACGCAGCGCGTTGTCGAGCAGGTTGCGCAGCGCGGTGACCGCCAAGGCTTGCGGCAGAACCAGTTCGGCCGGATCGCCGTCGCTGTCGAGCACGATGCGCCCGGGCGCGTCGTGCGCCGCGTCGCGCATTGCCAGGCAGGCCACTTCGTCGGCATGGGCGATGCGCCCGTCATCCCAGGAAAAAGCTCCTTCTACTTGCGCCAGCGTCAGCAGTTGCGCCAGCGTGTGCTGGAGCCGCGCCGCACCCTCTTCGGCATAATCAAGTGCCACTTCAGCTTCCTTGCCACGGGTGATGCGCGCGACTTGCAGGTGCGTCTTGATCGCGGTGAGCGGTGTGCGCAACTCATGGGCGGCATCGCTGGTAAAGCGAC
>JAKALI010000785.1 GCA_021813195.1 Pseudomonadota bacterium | reverse complement strand
GATAGCGTGCCAGCGCCTGAGATTCATCGAACAAAAAAAAGCCGTGGCAGATTTTCTCAAAGGAGACGCAAAACAATGAGTAATCAACTATCGCATTGGCCTCCGCCACTTCGGATCCGCCTTCTGCTTTTTGTGGTGTCTCGCATCGAACACTTTCTCCTCTTAAGGTGTCCGAAAGGTCGCATCAGGCGATTGGGATTGGCTTGGGTCGACCAGATTCATGCGCGCGTGCGCAAAAAGCTCAGCCGTGCAGAGCTACCCGAAACGCGTTGATGTTTCTTCCGCGTTCGATCGCGCGTCAAATAGCCTTGAATCAGCGCTGAATGGTGAGGAAGCCTACAAATCTCTTTCCGCGCCGATCGGTCCGTCACCGTGATCTATAATCGACGAGGGCTTCATTGCGCCGCGCCGGTGTTAAACTGTCAAGGAGGGCGTTGGCCTTCTCAATTACCTTGCTGCCGATCTCGCGCTGTTGCCCTTGATTGGCTTTTCGGGCGCCCTCGGCGAACACCGATTCCGCGGGGAGTACCGCCGCAGCAAATGCGGCGGCGGCCAAAACCGATCTAAGAAACATAGGCTACTCTACTCGGCTGGGGTTCATGGCTGCAAAGATGCTATCGTACGTACCGTCCCGTTCAGCCTAACGCCGTGCATGATCCCGATTAAGAAGGATCTCACCCCCCGGATGATCTCCGCGATCGAGGATGTCCATCACCTCCACAACAAATGCATTGAGCGGTCATTGTGCGAGGATCAGACGCTTGCGCAGAGCCGGTCAAGCTCCGCGAGCGTATTGGCGTATCGTGCGTCCGACACCGCCGTTCTCCTGTATTTGCACGCTACACTACTACGTCGATGAATCTTTGTTGAATCGCCCCGAAATCTGGCCCCTTTAATCATCCCCGTCTGGGGAAGGACTGTATCGGCCCCGATAGAAACGGGGCACTATGACAGCATCACACCACAATTCGGAAGGCCTCGCGCGCGGCGCAAGGATGCTGCGCACTGCGCTCGGTCCTGCAATCGCGCGCTATCTTGATGACGCCAGCATCGTCGAGGTGATGCTCAATCCCGATGGCCGGCTCTGGATCGACCGACTCTCCGAAGGACTTTCCGATACCGGTGAGCGGCTGTCACCAGCGGACGGCGAACGTATCGTTCGCTTGGTTGCGCACCATGTCGGAGCCGAGGTTCATGCTGGTGCTCCTCGGGTATCCGCAGAGTTGCCTGAAACCGGCGAGCGGTTCGAAGGCCTGCTGCCACCCGTCGTCGCTGCCCCCGCATTCGCGATCCGTAAGCCCGCTGTCGCGGTGTTCACGCTCGACGACTACGTCGCGGCCGGCATCATGTCAGCGACGCAGGCCGAGATACTCCGCCGGAGTGTCTCCTCACGCGCCAACATCCTCGTCGCCGGCGGGACATCCACCGGCAAGACGACGCTGACAAACGCGTTGCTCGCCGAAGTTGCGAAGACCGCCGATCGCGTCGTCCTCATCGAAGACACCCGCGAACTGCAATGCGCCGCGCCGAACCTCGTGGCGATGCGAACAAAAGATGGCGTTGCCTCACTTTCCGATCTCGTTCGCTCTTCGCTGCGTCTGCGGCCCGATCGCATACCCGTTGGCGAAGTGCGCGGCGCCGAAGCGCTCGAACTGCTCAAGGCCTGGGGCACCGGCCATCCTGGCGGGGTCGGCACCATCCACGCCGGCAGCGCGATCGGCGCACTGCGCCGCATGGAGCAGCTCATTCAGGAGGCAGTCGTCACGGTCCCGCGCGCATTGATCGCGGAAACGATCGACCTCGTTGCCGTCCTCTCCGGTCGCGGGTCCGCGCGGCGACTCTCCGAACTCTCGCGCGTCGAAGGCCTCGGTCTCGACGGCGACTACCGCATCGCGCCGGCCACCACGGATGGCGACGGCAGCTCGAGCTTGTTCGTCCCAGCACCTGAAGGAGAAAGCCTGTGATCCAACGCCTGCGGCGCGCGCGCCATCATCTCGTCTTGACCGTTTCCATCGCCACTCTGTCGGCGGTGATGGCAGCCCCCGCTCACGCTTCCGGTTCGTCGATGCCGTGGGAACAGCCTCTCCAACAGATCCTGCAGTCGATTGAAGGTCCCGTGGCGAAAATCATGGCGGTGATCATCATCATCGTCACCGGCCTGACGCTGGCCTTCGGCGATACCTCCGGCGGCTTCCGCAGGTTGATCCAGATCGTGTTTGGTCTCTCGATTGCCTTCGCCGCGTCGAGCTTCTTCCTGTCGTTCTTCTCGTTCGGCGGCGGGGCGCTGGTCTGATGACGGGCGCTGTCGATCAGGGCGGCGACGTCCCAGGCTATACCGTCCCCGTTCACCGGGCACTGACCGAGCCGATCCTGCTCGGCGGCGCCCCACGGGCTATCGCCATCATGAACGGGACGCTCGCTGGCGCGGTCGGCCTAGGGCTTCGCCTCTGGCTGGTGGGGATCGCGATCTGGGCGATCGGCCACGTCACCGCGGTGTGGGCTGCCAAGCGCGATCCGCTCTTCGTCGACGTTGTGCGCCGCCATCTGCGCGTCCCCGCACACCTTTCGGTCTGAGGGGAGCGCGGCCATGATGAACCTTGCCGAATATCGCAATCGCAACAGCCGCCTGGCCGACTTCCTCCCCTGGGTCGCGCTGGTGGGCTCCGGCATCGTCCTCAACAAGGACGGCAGCTTTCAGCGCACCGCGCGGTTTCGCGGCCCCGATCTCGACAGCGCCGTACAGGCTGAGCTAGTCGCCATCGCCGGCCGCCTCAACAATGCGTTCCGTCGCCTTGGATCAGGCTGGGCAATCTTCGTCGAGGCGCAGCGGCAAGCTTCGAACCTCTATCCCGACAGCCGCTTTGCCGATCCCGCCTCGGCGCTGGTCGACGCCGAGCGCAAAGCGGATTTCGAGGAAGCTGGCGCACATTTCGAGTCGAGCTATTTCCTGACCTTCACCTATCTGCCGCCGGCCGAGGACGCCGCGCGC
>JAKALI010000784.1 GCA_021813195.1 Pseudomonadota bacterium | reverse complement strand
GTGTGCTGATGCGGCTATTGAATTCAATCGTATCAGCGTTCGAATTCGAATTCGCCGCGTTAATTGCTTCGCGAACCGTGCAATTCGTCGCGTCGCACGAGCCATGATCCGTATCGGCGGTGGAATTGACCGTGTACGTCGCGGAAGGGGCGAACGCGCGGCTTGCGGCGGCGGTATCGGTTTGCATCCAAAACATCACGAGCGCAAAAGTGCCGCGATATGAGATTCGTCATGGTAAGCACGCGTTAATGATGTCGCTCGCCGTTACTTGGCAAGCCGTTAAGGGACAAGGCGTTTGGCGGGCGATGGAAAATCGAGCCACTCAACTGAGCTTACCACTGGATCGCAACCGGCAACCCACGGCCCATGCGCGGTCATCATATTGCGACCGACAAGCTCGAGACCCAAGCCGGACGATTCGAGGAACCGGGGCATACGGTGAGCCAGGATGGCGATAAATTCTGATCTTGATCAGCAACGGCCCGTCGAGAACGGCATTTGCCTGTCAGCAAACGCATTGCGATTATACGAACCCGTGGCGTCGCTGCCGAGGAAGAGACCTATCCCGCACAACAGGAGAGTTTCGTCACCTCTTTATCGAAGGCGAGCGCGGCGAGTTTCAGGCCCTCCACCGTCGTGAGATATGGAAAGATCGTATCCGCGATCTGCTTGGCTGTGAGGCCGCAGCGCATCGCCATGACCGCGGTTTGAATGCTATCCGCACCTTCCGGCGCCAGAATGTGCGCGCCAAGCAGTTTGCCGCTCTTCGCCCCGGCTACAAGCTTGATCAGACCGCGGGTATCGCGCGCGGCCAGCGCGCGCGGGACCTGATCGAGTCCGATCGTCGAGACCCGCACCTCATGTCCTGCCGCCCGCGCAGCCGCTTCCGTCAGACCGACGCTCGCCACCTGCGGGTCGGTGAACACGATCTCCGGCATGGCCATGTTGTCGTAAGTTAAGCTATCGCCGTCTAACGCATTGCTGGCTGCGATCTTCGCGCCATAGGCCGCCATGTAGACGAACTGATCGCGGCCCGTCACGTCACCCGCGGCATAGACGCCCGGGCGGGACGTGCGCATATGGTTATCGACAACGATCGCGCCACTTTGAGATAGAGCAATACCGGCGTCTTCGAGACCGAGGTTCCCGGTGTTCGGGGTGCGGCCCGTCGCAACAAGCACCCTCTCAGCCTCGATCTCAACCTGCCCGCCATCATGGCCAATGACGAGCGCCACACCGCGTGCCGTTTCGCGGATCGTGCGGTACCGGGCGGCACCGATGATATCGATCCCTTCGTCGCGCAGATAGCCCGTCAATGTGGCGCCGATTTCGGGTTCGGCATGTGGCAACAGGCGGGACCGGCAGACGAGCGTCACGGCCACACCGGCGCGCGAAAACATCTGGGCAAGTTCCGCACCGATGTAGCCGGCCCCGATGACCAGCAGAGAGCGCGGCAGATCTGCGAGATCGAGCGCGGTCGTGCTGGTGAGATACGGCACGGTCTCGAGTCCTGGGATTCCCGGAACTCCCGGCCGTGCACCGGTCGCGATGATGACCTTGCCGGCAGAGATTCGAGAATTGCCGACATCGACTCCGCCCTCAACGAGGCGCGCAGACCCTTCGCGATAGGTGATGTTGCTATAGGCCGGCAACAGGTCGGCGTATTTGGCTTGGCGCAGGCCCGCGACAAGGTCGTTCTTCTGCCGGACGGTCGCACGCCAGTCGCTAATTTCGGCGCGGGCCGAGATTCCGGCGAAGCGAGGGGCTGCCCGCGCATCGTGCAGCGTCTCGACGGCGCGGATCAGCGTCTTCGACGGCACACAGCCGATGTTGACGCAGGTGCCGCCAATGGTACCACTGCCGATAAGCGCGACGCGGGCGCCTTGCTCGGCGGCGGTGATGGCCGCCGAGAAGCCGGCTGAGCCGGCGCCGATGACGGTCAGATCGTAGGCTCCGTCGAAATCTTTCGCGCAGCAGTCGTTCATGATTCTGTTCTCCGGGCGAAATGCTTATCGTTAACCTTGCGGGCGCTTGGCGATCTGCGCAGGGTAACCATGATCCGTCGTCGCCTTGATCATCGCCGCAGGAGAGGTTTGCGCATTATCGTAATCGACGGTCGCAATGACGTCTGCATTGCCATCCGCCTGATCGACCGAAACATTCCTGACTCCCTTCACCTGAGCCAGTGTACGCTCGACGATCGGTCCGCACAGCACGCAACCCGCGTGATGAACAGTAAGGACCACAGTGGTTTCGGCGGCAAGCGCGCCGATTGGCCAAAGCAGCAGACCGACAATAATCGATATTCCGGTGATTTCAGTGCGCATGTTCATGACGTCCTCATCTTTGTCTTTGCACAGGCAACAAAGGGGGCCTCGCCGTCATAGGAACCGGCGCACGGCATAGGGGAAGAGAACGGCGACGACCACAAGCACCGCCGCCAGCCAAAGGCCGATCCTGGCGACGCGGTCGGATTGCGGCGTGGCACAGTAACCGCTTGCGCAGCCGATCTCGCGTTTGCGCCGCAGCCGCCAAGCGCCGGACCCGACGAGCACAAGAGAGACGACCGCGAAAACTGGCTGATACGGCTCAAGGGCGGTCAGATTACCAATCCAGGCGCCGCTGACGCCTGCGAGGAATAGCGCGAAGGGAATCACGCAGCAGGAGGCCGCGCCCAGCGCGGCGAGGATTCCGCCCGTGGCGAGCAGACGCGGGGTGCGATCCATCACCTCCGGCGTCGTGGCGTGGTCTGTGTCGCCACCGATTTCCGATGATGTTGCACTCATCTCGCCATCTCTCCTATTGCCCAAAGCCTGATTGTTTTCTAGGCTACAGTCTGTAGTAACTACAGAGTCAAGGGATGTGTTCGATGCGTGATCTCACCGCTGCCAAGGGCCTGCTGCGCGCCGAACTCGCCAAGCGCACGGGCTGCAATCTGGAGACGGTTCGCTATTACGAGAAGGCCGGTCTCTTGCCGGAACCACCGCGAATG
>JAKALI010000783.1 GCA_021813195.1 Pseudomonadota bacterium | reverse complement strand
CATCTCGCTGACTGCGCCAACCGGCATGCGATTTGCCCAAGTTCCCACCGACGTGCATGTGACGACTGCGAATGTCCGTTTTGACATCCATTGGGCCCTTGAGGGCAACACGATCACCGCGCATCGCGAATTCACGAGCCGCATCGAACAACCGCTGTGCACGGCAGCAATTCGAAAGGCCAACGAAGCAGCGCTGAAACAAATATCCGATAGTTATGACGCGTCGCTCTCGCTGGAACCGTCTGACGGACAGGCGCCGGCTGCAGACACCGCGAAGGCGCCGGCCTATGCCGCAGCCATTGCGCGCCCGCCGGATGATCCAAGACTTGCGGCAATGCTGGAAGATGCTCTCGTCGAGATGCAGCATCGTAATATCGACAAAGCGCTTGCGGTCCTGACCGAGATCCTGGAACAGCCAAACTTGCCTATCGGCGTTTCTTACCCGGCACTTTACAACCGGGCATTGGTGTATGGCGCCGTTGGCGAGTTTGGCAAGGCGCTCGCCGATATACAGACTGCGTTGCGCGAGGCACCTGGCGACAGCCGCATGTTGAGGAGCCGCGCTCATTATTATTTCGAGTCGGCAGATTGGCCACACGCAATGGCGGACTGCAACACATTGTTGGAGAAACATCCGACAGATGTATCCATTATGGACCTGAAGGCAAACATCTTCATGGAGGAAGCCGATTATCAGTCGGCGATCAGGGCCTACACATCGGAACTCCAGGTTTGGAATGGGCCTCGCGGCTATTTCTTGCGTGCTGTCGCCTATCTGAAGCTTGGCCGCATGGCCGATGCCGAGGACGATGTCCAACTGGCCATCAAGGCCGGTGACCCGAATGCACAGAAAACTTTCGACGAGATTGCGCAGGAACCACCCGTTCCCGAAGAGAACAAGCTTCGTACTGCCCCCACAGGCCCACGTTATTTCGTTGCACGCACGGGCGAGAATATCACCTATCCCTCACCGGTGAATTCGCATGCCGTCGCGGGGTACCCGCCTCTCTCCCGGATGCTGAATGAGCAGGGCGCTACGACCGTCGGCTTCACCGTCGAGCCGGATGGTACCATTGCGAATCCTGCAATCGTCAGACCGACTTCCTTTCCAAGGCTGAATGCAGCCGCGCTCGCGGCTGTCAAGACGTGGCGCTATCATCCCGCGATGCGCAACGGGCGTCCATTCGCGGTTTACTATGAGGCGAAGGTTCTTTGGATTCTAAATTGATCCTTGGAGGAAATCTCCATGGCTTGGATGCCGCGTAATCCAAGGCGTGCCGCGGACGGCCGGTGCGGCTCGGTGCGCGGAAAAGGTGGCTCCGGGCATCGGCAGCAAGCTGCAACGATTTGGAGTTGTTCCTTAGCTGACGCGAAGTTCCAAGATCTGCATGTCGGCTGGAGAGATTTGGTCCCGTTGTTTCACATGCAAGGTGTGAAAGACGCGAGTGACATTGTTGATGGCGGTACGCGGCGCGAACAAGCCGGAAACGGCGAAGTGAAGTATTTTTGGCTCTCTTTCGCATCACCCAGGTGAGCGAGCGGAAAAAACGATAAGCAACCGCGTATTACCGCTCTTGACTTTAGATATGGGGCCATCAGTATTGCGCTGGATTAGAACCAGCTAGTGGGGGCAACGATGCTGTTCGCCAGGCGGTTGTTTTTGTTAGCCTATGCGGTGCTGCTGCCTGCAGCATTGACCTGGTTGAGCTATCGCGGCGTGGTTTTGCTTCTGGCACGAACCAACCGCTACATCGATCCTCAAGTTCTGCAGTTTGCTGCCATCATCGAATTTGCAGCGTTCTTCTTTATCACCGTGCTGGAGGTGCGGGCACGTTGGTCGCCAAGGCCGTCAGCGTGAGATGAGGTCTGGTAGTCGAAACAATTTGACACCCAGGCTGTTCGCCGAGGCCATCGATCAGCGGCAATAGGCTGGAAATGCTGCAGCCTTAGGCTTAGGCACCTTTCTTGATTGATGACCGCAGCAGTGCTTCAGCTGGAATATGCCATTGTTCGTGCAGTTTCAGTGCCTGCTCCATCGTCAGGGATCGCTTGCGCCGCAGAATTTCAGAGGCTCGCGACCGTGAACCCAGAAGCTCTGCCAGATCAGCTTGGCCATAACCCGCCTGTTCCATCCGGAATCGGATAGCATCGACAGGATCGGGCGGCTCGATCGGCCAATTCTGGTCTTCATAGGCACCGATCAGAGTGGACAACACATCGAAACGGTCGCCCGCTGGCGAGCCCGGCGTGGGTTGATTTTTGAAGTAACACGAAATCTCCTTCAGCGCCCATTCGTAATCCGCTTCGGTCCTAAGTGGGCGTACATCCATCTTCATCACACAGTCTCCGCATCTATCTTGTCGTATTCGCCGTGGGTTCCGACGAACTTGATCAACAGCCGTTTGAACGGGTAGGCCACGTGAACGACAATCCGGTACTTGTTGCCGCTGATGTCGAATACGATCCGGTTGTCTCTTAGGAAATCGACATTGGCTCCGAACATCGCCTTCACATCGGCCGGGCCATACCATTCCGCCTTCGCCACTGCGGCGTACCAAGCCCGTAGCGGACCCTCCGCTTGGCGATGCTTTGTCCAGAATTGCTTGAGCGTTCGCCGGGCAATGATCTGCATTAGGAAAATCTAGCATGTTCCATATTTGGGAACAAGTGATTTTTGCGTATCGCGCCCGGTCATAGCGATCCCAAGAGCGTTCAATGTCCTCCACAACCGGATGATCGCCGAGCTGGACCTCGACGGCATGCAGTGGCACGCCAGAGTCCGGCGGATGGCGCTGCGCGGTTCGGGAATGTGACAATCCGGGTGGCTCGAGATGTTCTGCACATAGGCCCCCCCCTGGATCACAGCGGTGAGGGCCTTCGCGGCCATGCGGGGCGGTTCGAGGGAGCCCGCGAAGCCGGAGCCCTTCCGCAGCTGCCACCACCGGTCTTGACATTTTCAAAATAAAATTCTATATATAGCCCATTATAGCGATATAAGTAT
>JAKALI010000782.1 GCA_021813195.1 Pseudomonadota bacterium | reverse complement strand
GCCATTGTCGCGATTGAGCACCTTACGCGCGCTCGTGACCGTGGCTTTGCCGAGCACCTTGTTGCTCTTGGCTTCGCCTTTCAGGAGCCAGAGCTTCTCGCCAGCCGCATCGTATCCGGCCCCGATGAAGTCGTCGCCGCGCATGGCCATGTTGCGGCCGTCCTTGTAGCGGAGGCGGCACACAGGGACGCGCAGGCCGATCTCCTCCTCAACCAGCTCGGTCGCGAGAATCTCACCGAGATCGCCGGAGCGCCTTTGGGTGTCTGCGGCATCGCCTCGCTGAGGATCTTGGCGGCGACCTTGGATCCGAGCCGTTCCACGTCCTCAGCGATGCGTTCGAGCCGGTCATAGTGCGAGCGGATTGTCTCGGCGAGACCATAACGAATTTCGTCACGGCCGCCATCCTTTTCGACATACGTCCAATAGTGCTTCCGCTTGTCCTTCTGTTTCGTGGCTTCGCACCACTTCTTATATAGCCCCATGCGACGCTCCCTTGCGTGCTTGGTTCGTCGCTGCCTTTCCATCCCAGAGGCTCGACAACGGCACCGCCGCCAGCCTGTCGCCGAACGGCACAACGTCCGCGCTGTCGTAGAGGACCACACCAAAGGCGAAGCGGTCTCCGCACGCCTCGGCCAAGGCCCGTAGGCCGCCGAAATCACCGGCTTTGGCCGTGGCGCTGGCCTTGACCTCGATGCCGACGATTGTCCCGTCGTCACGCTCCAGGACGATGTCTACCTCGCGCCCATCCCGATCCCGAAAATGGTGAGGCGTCAGCCGCAGGTCCGAAGCCGTCATCAGCTTCAGAACCTCCGCGAACACGAAGCTTTCCAGCAGCGCGCCGAACGTCCCGCGATCCGCCTTGACCCTGTCGAAGGAAAGACCGCGCACAGTCGCCAGCAGGCCGGAATCGAGGAAGTGCAGCTTCGGTGTCTTGACGATGCGCTTCAGGGCATTGGTGAACCATGGTTGCACCGTCGCGATCAGGAACACCTGCTCAAGCAGCCCGACATAGCGCTGCCCCGTCTTGTGGCTGACGTTGATGCCAGCGCCGAACTGCGAATAGTTGACCAACTGGCCGGAGTGCTCGGCTAGTAGCCGTACGAATTTCGGAAGTTCCGTCAGCTTCTCGATGTCAGCGATATCCCGCAGATCGCGCGTCAGCACCGATGTGATATAAGATCTCGACCAGTCCTGCCGCCGGCGTTCGCTGTCGCGAGCGATCGCTTCGGGGAAACCGCCGAGCAGGACAAGCTGGGTAAGGTCGTCGCCCAGGATTGCCTCCCGCTGGCTCCGCAGCTTTCCTGCGAAGAGATGCTCCAGGAAAGTCGGCGTCCGGCCTTCGACCTCGGCCCGTGCGAGCGGCAGCATCTGGATAGTCTCCATCCGACCAGCCAGGCTGTCGGCGACCCGCGGCAGAGTCAGGACGTTCGCCGAGCCGGTCAGCAGAAAGCGACCTGGCCGATAGTCCTCGTCGACCGTCTTCTTGATAGCCAGCAGCAGGTCAGGGGCGCGCTGGATTTCATCGATGATGGCCCGGTCGAGGCCGCGAATGAAGCCGGCGGGATCGGACTGGGCGGCCTCAAAGACCGTTTGATCGTCGAGCGTGATATAGGTCCGCCCGGCTTCTCCCATTTTTCGGACAAGCGTGGTCTTTCCGGCACGGCGCGGGCCTACGATCAGGACCACCGGCGTATCAGAAAGGGCTTCCTTCGCCCGTCGCTCCACAAACCGCTCGAACATGCCATCTCCGATTCCGGAAGATTGGAACTATCGGCTTCGGCTGATTGGGAGTCAATAGCCCGCTAATTGGAAGTATCAGGACCGCTATCTGGGAGGCCTGGTGAGCAAAGCCTTCCCCCTGGTCGGCACCGCGGTCGCCGACCCACCCCCTTCAGCGGGGAGATCCTTGCAACCCCCCCTTTTAGAGTGAGAGCACGGCCCGGCTTCGCCGTGACGGGTTGAGGGTTGGAGGAGAGGCCTCCGACGCCTGTCGTGGAGTTAAAGCCATGACCCAACTGGAAGTTCTGAGCGCCGACCGCGACCGCGCAGGCGGATACAAAGTGGACGTGAACCGGGGTGAGCGCGTCGGCCGCGCATCGTCGGAATGGTTCTCGCGGCCGGCCGACAAGCGTTACCTTTCCCTGTCCGACCTCTATGCCGCCGTGCGCGGCCGGACCGAGCACAGTCGGACCCGGACTGTCGAAAGTGCGGCAATCCGGGTGGAGGCGAGCCGCGACAATGCCGAGCGCCTGGCGCTGATGCTGCCCGGCTCCGCCATGCCGATCGCACCGACGCACTCGAGCTTTGGCCAGCTCGCCGGTCGCGCGCATCGTCCGCGACAGCGGCACCGCCGAGGAGGACTCGCTCGCCACTCAGCGTGGCGGTACCAAAGAGCGATTGACCGGCCTGTCATCGATCCCCCTGCGCCTTCGATAGCGCGGTCCGGCTTATCGCTTTTTCATCGCCGCTGGTGCGGCCATGATCATTCGATCCATTTGCCGCCGCCGTTTCAGGCTAACCACGCGAAAACGTGGGGGCATAGTCGGCTGTGGTGGGTCTTTACCGTCGTTGAATGTGATCGTCTCGATTCGTCCCTCCGCCGATCCGCTTTCGCAAGTTCGATGCGACTACATTGCCATGTCTCCTCGTTTCTCGGGCACCTCGCGCCACGCCGCCTTCGATGCATCGATCTGGCCGAGGTCTGGCTCACGCCTCGAACCGCCATCCGCAACGGCCTCGCCAATTTTTTTCCCCTGCCGCCAGAAGCGGCATTCCTCGCGCAAACCAAAAAAGTTGTCGCTTGGCCGTCCTTCACTTCGTTTCGGCCGCAGGCGGTGCGTTGCGTTTCGCCCCCGGCCATTGATCAGCATCGAGGCCGCGATGGTCGCGGCCCGAACATCAGAACAAGGAGACCATCATGGCTATCATCGGTACTTTCACTAAGAGCGAGAACGGTTACGTCGGCGCGATCAAGACACTCACACTCAATCTTAAGAGATCG
>JAKALI010000781.1 GCA_021813195.1 Pseudomonadota bacterium | reverse complement strand
GCAACGACGTTTTCCGCCGAGTCCTACATCCAGACGCAGGCCGACATCCTCCAGGACGACGCGGTTCTGGAGCGTGTGAACCGAAGGCTGCACCTGGACACGCTTCCCGTGTTCCAAGCGAAGCCGGGACTGAGCGCAAGAATAGCGGGTTACTTTCCGTTGACGGCTCCAGGTACGCGAGCGCCCGAACGCACCATTGACCGGCTTCGGGAGAAACTGGCCGTAGCGCCGTCGCCCCACAGCCGTCTCATTCGAATCACATATGAGTCGGAAGACCCAAAACTGGCGGCGGATGTGGTCAACACGCTCGCCGATGAATTTATCGGGTATAACCTGGAGGCGCGTCTGAGTGCCGCCAACCAGATCGGCCAGTGGCTTGGGCCACAACTGGATGAAATGAAGCAACGGTTGGAGCGGTCCGAAGCGGATCTGAGCGCGACCTCGCTGGCTGCCGGCATGCCGCTGACCTCGGGCACGGAGACCGTCGCCGAGCAACGGCTCCGCGACGTGCAGAGTGAATTGGCGGCGGCCCAGGCGGATCGCATCGCGAAGGAGTCGATCTACCGCATTGTCGCCCAGAGCTCTCCGGAGGCTCTTCCGCCCGCGATGGAGACCACGAGTTTGAAGGCCGAGCGCGACAAGCTCACCGACCTTCGCCGGGAAAAGGCTGAGTTGAGCGCACTTTACACGGACAGCAACTACCGCGTGGCGCGCGTACAAGCTCAGATCGACGAACTGGAACAAGCGGTGCAGCGGGAGGTCCAGGCAATCCCCGGAAAGGCGCGCAGCGAGTATCAGGCTGCGCTCGGCCGCGAAATGATGTTGGCGAAGGCCTATAACGCACAAGCAGCGACGGTAAGCCGTCAGGCGAACGAAAGAATCCGCTACGAAAGTTTGAAGCGTGCGGTTGACGATAACCGGCAGATCTACCAGGCGACGCTGCAGAAGGTGAAGGAGGCCGGAATTGCGTCTGCCATCAAACCGTCCGGCGTACGCGTCATCGGCGCCGCGACGGTGCCTGTGAAACCGTACAGGCCGAGCCCACCTCTGAACCTGGCCCTTGGACTCACCGCCGGGCTCTGCGCCGGCCTGCTGGGAGTGTCGGTGGTCGAGAGGACGAAGCGCGTCATCCGCGCTCCCGGAGAACTGCAGGCCTGGTTGAACGTGCCGGAGTTGGGCGCAATTCCGAATGCAAATCCCGATTCGTTGTATTCGACTCCGAAGAGACTGCTACTCGATAGGAAACCGGAGGTGCACCTCGAACTGGCCACTTGGGAGCAGAAGCACTCCGCGGTGTCGGAGTCGTTCCGCGAAGTTCTCGCGTCATTGGTCTATTCAGGCGCGGTGAAGTCCCTGTTGGTCAGCAGTGCGGCGCCGATGGAAGGAAAGACGACGGTCGTCAGTAACCTTGCAATCACGCTGGCGGGAATCGGCAAGCGGGTGCTTCTGATCGACGGCGACTTACGCAAACCCCGGCTGCATCAGATTTTTGGCCAACCCAACACCTGGGGCTTAAGTGACGTGCTTGGGGATAAAAGGAGCGTCAGCGAGTTACCCGTTGCAGAGTTGGCAAAGGAAACGAACATACCGGGATTGTATCTGCTTCCTAGCGGTCCGTCGACGGAGGAGATTACGACGCTGCTCTACTCTT
Source organism: Pseudomonadota bacterium (assembly GCA_021813195.1). The sequence goes on along the minus strand of JAKALI010000781.1, from coordinate 1,354 downwards.
CGCGAATGCAGGATCTGATGAACAGATTCCGAAAGGACTTCGATTACGTTGTGCTCGACGCGCCGCCGGTCCTACGGTTCTCCGACGCGCGAATCCTCGGCCATGCCGCCGACGCGGTGGTTCTGGTCGCCCGCGCAAACCGCACCGCGCCCGAAAACATCCGCGAAGCCGCGGCGCGATTCCGGATGGTCGGCATTCCGGTGCTGGGCACAATCTTGAACGATTGCGACCATCGCGCCATGGATAAGTACGGATACAAGTACCAGGCCTAGGTGCTTCTATGTCCGCCGCAATGGAGCCCGCAGGGGCATGTTTGCAGGGTGATTTCGATCCGTCGTTGCGAGGCTCCTCCCTTTACCTGAACATATCATGGACGCTCGCAGGGAACGTCGTCTACGCGGCGAGCCAGTGGCTGCTGCTAGTGACTCTGGCGAAGATGGGACAGCCTGAGCAGGTTGGGCAATTAGCCCTCGGCCTGGCGATCACCGGACCGTTGTTCATTGCGAGCCAGTTTCATCTTCGCGGCGTGCAGGCGACCGACGCACGGGGCGAATTCAGCTTCAGCGAGTATCTAGGCCTCCGTTCGTTCGGAACTGTTGCAGCAGCGCTGGTTACGGTGTTATTGACGGTGGCCCTTGGATATGAAGCAGGACTTGCCGCTGTGGTCATCTTCGTCGGGTTTGCCCGCAGCTTCGATAACTTGAGTGACATTTACTATGGCGCGCTGCAGCAGCAGGAGCAGATGGCCCGCATGGGGAAATCCATGATGCTCAAAGGCATTCTGTCCGTGTGCGCGCTCGCTTTCGCGATGGCCCTGACCCGCAACGTGGTGTCAGTTGCGATGGCGCTAATGACTGTCTCGGCGCTAACCTTCTTTCTCTATGACCGCCGCAGCGTTGCATTCGGGCGTCCAGGCCGGGTAGGCGTAACGGTCGGTAAGTTTCGCTGGAATCTTCCCGGATGCTGGTTGCTACTCAAGACCGCTTTCCCTCTGACGATCGTAATGGTGCTGGTGTCATTGAACCTAAACATTCCTCGCTATTTCGTGGAGCGGTATCGCGGAACGCATGACTTAGGCGTGTTCGCCGCGCTGTCGTACCTGATCGTGGCTGGGAACCTCGTAGTGAACGCATTTGGTCAGGCGATCGCGCCGAAACTCGCCAGACTGTACGCCAACGGGTCGAGGCGGGGTTTCTGGCGCATTGTATTTGTCCTTCTAGCCATTGCTGGGGCATGCGGCCTTATTGGTACGGCGGTTGTCGGCTTGGCTGGCGAACGCCTCGTAGGGATCGTGTACAACGCGAGCTACACGCCGTACACGTCGTTGCTGATGGGGCTGATGGCCGCGGCGACA
>JAKALI010000780.1 GCA_021813195.1 Pseudomonadota bacterium | reverse complement strand
ACAGGTGGTGCAGCCGAAGCCGACAATGTTGAAGCCCAGCGCATCAAGTGACGGCTGCAGCCCGGACTTTTCCAAATACGCCGCGACGACCTGCGATCCGGGTGCCAGCGAGGTCTTCACCCAGGGCTTAGTCTTGAGCCCGCGGGCAAGCGCATTGCGAGCGAGCAGACCCGCCCCGATGAGAACGCTCGGATTGGACGTATTCGTGCAGCTTGTGATCGCCGCAATGACAACATCGCCATGTCCCAGATCGAAATTGGCGCCCTCGACTGCGAAACGCTTGTCGAGACCGCCCGGCTTGCGATAGTCCGTTTCGAGTGCGCTCAGAAACCCGGCCTTGACTGCGGAGAGCGCAACCCGCCCTTCGGGCCGTTTCGGCCCGGCCAGCGACGGTTCGACCGCACCAAGATCAAGGTGCAGCGTGCTGGTAAACACCGGATACGCCGCACCCGCTTCGCGATAAAGGCCCTGAGCCTTCGTATAGGCCTCCACCAGCGCAATGCGGTCGGCGCTGCGGCCCGACAAATTAAGATAATTTAGCGTCTCAGCATCGACGGGAAAGAAGCCGCAAGTCGCGCCGTACTCAGGCGCCATGTTGGCGATGGTCGCGCGGTCGGCGAGCGTCAGGTGATCGAGGCCGTCGCCGAGAAATTCCACGAACTTGTTGACGACACCGGCTTTGCGCAGCATCTGCGTGACGGTCAGCACGAGATCGGTCGCCGTGACGCCTTCACTCAGCCGTCCGCTGAGTTCGAAACCCACAACCTCCGGCAACAGCATGGATTGCGGCTGACCCAGCATCGCCGCTTCAGCTTCGATACCGCCCACACCCCACCCAAGAACGCCCAGACCGTTCACCATTGTCGTGTGGCTGTCAGTACCAACGAGCGTATCGGGATAAGCGATGTCGTTACCGGCTGCGTCTTTGCCGGTCCAGACGACTTGGGCGAGATATTCCAGATTGACTTGATGGCAGATGCCAGTGCCGGGCGGCACCACACGAAAATTCTCAAATGCACTCTGACCCCACTTCAAGAACTTGTATCGCTCCGAATTGCGCGCGTACTCGAGTTCGACATTCTTCTCCATCGCGCGCGGCGAGCCGAATTCGTCGACGATCACCGAGTGATCGATGACCAGATCGACCGGCACGAGCGGGTTGATCTTGCGCGGATCGCCTCCAAGCTTCAGCATGCCATCCCGCATGGCCGCAAGATCGACGACAGCTGGCACGCCGGTAAAATCCTGCATCAAGACGCGGGCCGGCCGAAAGCCGATTTCCTTGCCAGCTGCACCTTTGTCGTTGAGCCACGCCACAGCGGCCTCGATGTCCGACCGCGTCACGGTGCGGCCGTCTTCGTTTCGCAGCAAGTTCTCGATCAGAACCTTGAGGGAGAAGGGCAGTCGCGAGAGGCCGTCCAGACCGGCTTTCTCTGCCTCTGGCAACGAGAAATACTCATAGGTCTGGCCGGCCACGCGCAGCGTGCGGCGGCAAGAGAAGCTGTCCAGCGAGCGCGGGGCGACGGATGTATGGGTCACAGCAAATCCCTCCTCGACGACCGCGCGATCTGAGCGGTGACTTTGAACTGGCGAATGGAGAAGCGCGCCAGTTATATAGGCGCAACCGAGGGAGGACCAGCCGTCGAGGTCGAGTGATTTTGCGGCAATCCGCCTCTCTTTCGTACAACGTTGTGCGCCGTCGGGGCGGCTGCCCCACGCGTGTGAAACCGCCCACGCTGAGATGCGGGGCCGCCCAGGACTGACGCCGTGCAACTCGTCATCGAAAACCTTTGTGTGGAGCGTGGTGGTCGACGGATCATCGACTCGATGTCGCTGAGTGTGCGCAGCGGGGAAGCGCTGGTGCTCACGGGCCCCAACGGCGCTGGCAAGACGACCTTGATACGAACCGTCGCGGGTTTGATCCGCCCTTCGGCGGGAGCCATTCGGCTTGTTGGCGCCATCGCGGATGCGCGCGTCGCCGAGCAGGTGCACTACGTCGGCCATCTGAACGCGCTCAAGGTCTCTCTCTCCGTCTCAGAGAACTTGTGCTTCTGGGCTGCTTACCTCGGTGCGCGAACCACGGACGCCATCGACGCGGCGCTCGAAGCGTTTGCGCTCGCTCCTCTCGCGGCCATTCCGGCCGGCTATTTGTCGGCTGGCCAGAAACGGCGCGCGTGCCTGGCCCGCTTGCTTGTTGTGCCGCGCCCACTGTGGCTCCTCGACGAGCCGACTGTTTCCCTCGATCACGATTCGGTCAACTTGCTCGCCCGGCAAATCGACGCTCATGTTGCAAGCGGCGGCATCGTCATGGCCGCCACACACATTCCTCTTGGGCTGGCGAGCGAACGCCTTCTCGAGATGTGCCGGCGCGAGGCGCGCGCCGCATGAATGGATTTGCCGAACTCCTCAAACGCGATCTCCGGCTTCAGATGCGTGAAGGCGGTGCTGTCGGCACAGCGCTTGGGTTCTATCTGGTCGTCGTCGCACTCCTTCCGCTCGGGCTGGGTCCCGATCTCAACCTATTGTCGCGCATCGCGCCCGGCGTTTTGTGGATCGCGCTCTTGCTGGCGGCGCTATTGTCGTTGCCTCGAATCTTCGAGGCGGATGACGAGGACGGCTCGCTCGAAGTGCTCCTGACGGGCGAATTGCCGCTGGAGCTGGCGGTGGCCGCCAAAGCCCTCGCCCACTGGCTATCGACAGGCATCCCGCTAGCCCTGCTGGCCCCTGTGCTCGGCATTCTGCTGAACCTTGATCTTGGCGCCTACCCGGTCCTGGTCGCGACGATGCTGGCCGGCACGCCGGCGGTCAGTTTTCTAGGCGCTATCGGGGCCGCCTTAACGCTGCGAACCCGTCGCGGCGGGTTGCTATTGGCCCTGCTGGTCCTGCCGCTTTATGTCCCAACGTTGATTTTCGGTATCACCGCGATCGCCGCAGCCATGGGTGGCCCGCAAGGGTTCGAAGCCTCTTTCCTCATTCTGGCTGCGATTTCCTTGTTCTCTGTTGTT
>JAKALI010000779.1 GCA_021813195.1 Pseudomonadota bacterium | reverse complement strand
GCGAATCTGATGGCTGACCGCGGTCGGCGTCACGCCCAGTTCGTCCGCCGCCTGCTTGAAACTCGCATGGCGCGCGGCGGCTTCGAACGCACGAAGAGAGGTCAGCGGCGGGAGCTTTCGCATGGATACACCAAGATGAATCTAATTCATCTAGTGCCATAGATATTTGATTTTGCGTGATTTGAAAAGCATATGGATCATGGCCGCCGACCAGACATCCACGAGGACAATGGGCGCCATGAACAGCGCGAAGATCCAGGCCGCCGCTTTCGGTGAGCCGTTTAGCCCTGCAAACGCGGCCATATTGCAAAAGGCATTGCGGGGCCATCTCGTGACGCCAATGGACGCGGACTACGACCGCGCTCGTCAGGTGTGGAACGGGATGGTGGATAAGCGACCAGCCGCTATCGCCTATTGCTGCAATACCGCAGACGTCGTCAGTGCGGTCAACTTCGCTCGGTCGCACGCCATACCGATTTCCGTAAGGGCGGGCGGTCACAACATTGCCGGCTCTTGCGTCTGCGAGGGCGGCCTGGTGATTGACGTTTCCCGCATGAAAGAGATTTCTATCGACCCATCAGAGCGGACCGTCCATGCGGAGGCCGGGCTGACTCTCGGGGAATTCGACGCCGCAACACAGCGCTTTGGCTTGGCAACGACGATGGGGGTCAACAGCGACACCGGCATCGCTGGTCTCACGCTCGGCGGCGGATTTGGCAAGCTTGGCCGCAAACACGGCTTGGCGTGCGACAATTTGATCTCTGCCGACGTCGTGACGGCCGACGGAAGATTGTTGCACACAAGCATAGACGAACACCCAGATTTGTTTTGGGGTATTCGCGGCGGCGGCGGCAATTTTGGTATCGTCACTGCCTTCAAATATCGGCTGCATCCGTTGGGACCTACCATCGTTCGCGCCTCTGTGAAGTACGATTACCAACGCGCGCGCGAGGCACTCCGAGCTTATTACGACTTCTCCAGCGTGTGGCCCGACGAAATTAGCGCAGATGCCGCACTGGCGCGCACTCCAGCGGGCGAACCGGTCTTCAGCATTTCCATTTGCTTCATGGACTCCCTCAACGATGGCAAACAAACGCTGGAGGGCGCGCTGAAGTCGTTAAGAAGCAAGATCAGGCCATTGGATGAACAGATATCGGTCGTATCCTATTTGGCCGTGCAGTCTGCAGGCGACAATATCTTTCCGCGCGGCCGCCGCTATTACTGGAAAGCGCAGTTTCTCCGCGAGATTTCTGATGGGGCCATTGATGCGATCTTGGCCGCTTACGTAAAAGCGCCGTCATTGGGGTCGCTGGCGGTATTTCAGCAGGTGGGCGGCGCAATCGCGCGAATCCCGGTGGCCGACACGGCCTATGCCCAACGAGACGCATGCTATGATTGCTTCCCGGTCGCAATTTGGGACAATCCCGCCGAGGACGCCGCAAATATCGCCTGGGCTCGAGAGTTCTGGACGGCGGTGCGCCCGTTTTCGACTGGTGGCGTCTACGTGAACAATCTCGGCGATGAAGGCGAGGACCGTGTCCGCGCGGCCTACGGCGAGAATTTCGAGCGACTGGCACGACTAAAGCAGAACTACGATCCGACCAACGTCTTTCAACTCAATCAAAACATTCGTCCAACAATGCTCTGACGTGCTTGGCGACGACGGCTTCTGGCTCTTAGCGACGTGTCGCACCGCCTCGTCGTTGAAGAAAGCAATATTCAGGTGCATATCTCCGCTATTCGCAAAGCGCTAGGTGAGGACTTGAGCCGACCCAAGCATCTTTTCACGGCACCGGTCGAGGATACCGGCTGGTCGGAGTCGAGCTATCCTCATTGCAAGAGCTGGAGGCCGCCGTTGGCGATACGGGATGGAAAGCGGACCGCCCATCGATTGCAATTCTGCCTTTTCAAAATCTGAGTAGCGATCCTGAGCTGGAGTATTTCGCCGACGGCATGGTGGAGGACATCATCGCCGGTTGGCCTTGCCCCTTAGGCCTAATCCGGTTTGAAGTTCGCTCTGGCCCATATCGAGGACCAGAGCATGAAGCGCAGTCGGTTTACGGAAGAGCAGAGCATCGGAATTTTGAAAGAGCCCGAGGCCGGGATCCCGGTCGCCGATCTCTGCCGCAAGCATGGCGTCAGCGATGCCAGCATCTACAAATGGAAGGCTAAATTCGGGGGGATGGATGTTTCGGAGGCCAAGCGGCTGCGGTCGTTGGAGGACGAGAACACGAAGCTGACGCGGTTGCTGGCTGATGCCATGCTGGATAACGCGGCGTTGAAGGATCTTCTGGGAAAGAAGTGGTGACGCCCGCAGCCAAGCGGAAAGCTGTCGCTCATCTGCTGGATACCCACGGGATGAGCGAACGGCGGGCGTGTAAAGCCATCGGCTGTTGCCGCATGACCATGAGATACAAGACGACCCGGGCAGACGATGCCGCCCTTCGCCAACGCATGAAGGCGATTGCCCTGGAGCGCCGCCGTTTTGGCTACCGGCGCCTGCATGTCCTGCTCAAGCGGGAGGGGTACGTGATCAATCACAAGAAGCTCTACCGGCTCTACCGGGAAGAGAAGCTTGCGGTGCGCCGCCGTGGCGGCCGCAAGCGAGCGATCGGGACCAGGGCGCCGATACTGGTTCCGGTGAAGCCCAATGAGCGTTGGTCTCTCGACTTCGTATCCGATCAACTGACCTGCGGCCGCCGATTCCGCATCCTGACCGTGGTCGATGATTGTACACGTGAGTGCCTGGCGCTGGTGGCCGACACTTCGCTCTCCGGCACCCGCGTGGCGCGGGAACTGGACCGGCTGACGATCGAGCGCGGCAAACCGAAGATGGTGGTCAGCGACAATGGCAGCGAACTCACCAGCAACGCCATCCTGACATGGGTGGATCAGACCCGCGTCGAGTGGCACTACATCGCGCCGGGCAAGCCAATGCAGAACGCTTTCATCGAAAGTTTTAATGGGCGGTTGCGGGATGAATTGTTGAACGTCACTTGCTCAAGTTCGCGTGA
>JAKALI010000778.1 GCA_021813195.1 Pseudomonadota bacterium | reverse complement strand
GGGCCCGCCGCCTGCCGCGCAGTCGTATCTGCTGATCGACAAGATCGTGGAAGCCTGTCGCCAGACGGGAGCGGAGGCCGTCCATCCCGGCTACGGTTTTCTCTCTGAGCGCGAGGCTTTTCCAGTTGCGCTCGCCAAAGCGGGGATCGTCTTCATCGGACCCAACCCGCGAGCCATCGCCGCGATGGGAGACAAGATTGAAAGCAAGAAGGCAGCCGCAGCCGCCAAGGTCTCCACCGTGCCCGGCTACATGGGCGAGATTCGCGACGCCAAGCATGCCGTCGAAATTGCCGACAGTATCGGTTATCCGGTGATGATCAAGGCGTCTGCTGGTGGTGGCGGCAAAGGTATGCGCATTGCCTATTCGGCCAAGGAGGCCGCCGAAGGTTTTGAACTGGCCCGTTCGGAAGCGAAGTCCTCATTCGGTGACGATCGCTGCTTTGTCGAGAAGTTCATCGAGAACCCCCGCCACATCGAGATTCAGGTGCTTGGCGATAAGCATGGCAATGTCATCTACTTAGGCGAGCGCGAGTGCTCGATCCAGCGCCGCAATCAAAAGGTGCTCGAGGAAGCCCCCTCGCCGCTATTGGATGAGAAGACCCGTAAGGCCATGGGCGAGCAGGCAGTCGCACTCGCAAAGGCCGTCGGGTACGACAGCGCCGGGACTGTCGAGTTCGTGGCGGGGCAGGACCGCTCGTTCTACTTTCTGGAAATGAACACTCGGCTGCAGGTTGAGCATCCCGTGACCGAAATGGTGACCGGGATCGACCTGGTCGAACAGATGATCCGCGTTGCCGCGGGCGAGAAACTCGCCTTCCGCCAGTCGGATATCAAACTGACAGGTTGGTCGGTCGAAAGCCGCGTTTACGCCGAGGATCCGTTTCGCAATTTCCTGCCGTCCATCGGCCGCCTGGTCAAATACCGTCCTCCCGCAGAAGGCACCCACGACGGTGTGACGGTGCGCAACGACACCGGCGTCTTCGAAGGCGGCGAGATTTCGATGTTCTATGATCCGATGATTGCCAAGCTTGTCACCCACGCGCCGACGCGCGAGGCGGCGATTGATGCACAGGCTGCCGCGCTCGACGCCTTTTATATCGAGGGTATCCAGCACAACATCCCGTTCCTGCAGGCCGTCATGCAGCATCCGCGATGGCGCTCGGGCAAGTTATCCACGGGCTTCATCAAGGAGGAATACCCAGATGGCTTCGCCGCCCGCAAGCCGCAGGGCGCGGACCAGACGTTGCTGGCTGCGGTGGCGGCCGTGATCGACCACCAGCAGAATTCCAGGCGCCGCCAGATCAGCCAGCAGATGTCGGGCCGACCGGTCGCATTCGCCCGCCGTCGCGTGGTTCGCATTGGAGAAGCGCATCTGCGCATGGAAGTGGTCCAGAACGCGTCCGGCGAATTTCAAGTCACGCTGCTGGAAGATGAACACGGACGCGGCGAGACGATCTCAATCCTTTCGCAGTGGGCGCCCGGTGAGCCGGTATGGCAAGGCCGCGTGCTGGGCAACGACGTGTCTGTTCAGGTCCGGCCCGTGCTCAACGGCTTCGAACTCTCCCACCGGGGGGCCAGCGCCAAGGCCTACGTATTCACCGAGCGCGAGGCAGAACTTGCTGCGTTGATGCCCGTCAAGGCGCCCGCCGACCTGTCGAAGTTTCTGCTGTGCCCGATGCCGGGACTCGTCAAGGCTATCCACGTCGCGGAAGGAGCGGAAGTTAAAGCCGGCGAACCTCTCGCGGTCGTGGAAGCAATGAAGATGGAGAACATCCTGCGCGCGGAGATCGATGGTACGGTGAAAAAGGTCAATGCCAAGCCTGGCGACAGCCTCGCTGTGGACGCCGTAATCCTCGAATTTGCCTGATGAAAGGGTGAGCTCGGCTGCGGCGGCGCTCGGATGTCAACGGCGTTCAAGCGAATTTCGCACACTCGCGCCGCAGCGCTTCGATGATGGGCTCATACGATTCCTCATCCCGCGTTTCCGGATAGACCATATAGACCGGATAGACGAAGCGGCGCGCCCGCTTGGGCTGGCGCAGACTGCCGCGGGAGAGGTGCGCGCGCACCAGCCTCGCCGGAAAATATCCAGATAATTCATTTGCCAAGACATATTCGATCGGCAGCATGCCCAGATCGAGCGACAGACCGGGCTTGATCAACTCTGGATATGCGGCCGAATGATCCTGCTGAAAGTCCGGCCCCCAGTTGATGAAGACGTAATCGCTGTTGCCCTTGCGATTTTGAGCGCGGGCTGGGGTGACGAGCACGAATTCCTCATCGAAGAGATGCTCGACCATGTGCCCTGGTGGCTGAATGGGCCGGTACATCACCGCAAGGTCGAGCGTACCTTCGATCAGGCGCTGGGTCAGCACGTCGGGCAAGGCTGCCGTGGCAGAGACCGCGACATCCGATACCTCTTTGCGCAGCCGTGAGACAGCTTTCAGAAGGAGCCCCAGCCACAAGGCGTGCGGCGCACCGATGGCCATATGGTCGCGGTGCTGGTCGGCAAGACTGACTTCGAGCTGAGCGCGCTGCCACACGCGAATGAGCGCGAGCGCGTGCTTGTGGAACTGTTCGCCTGCTGTCGTGAGATCCGCGCCAGTCTTGGATCGCTCGAAAACGGGGCGCCCAAGAAGGTCTTCAAGGCCCTTGATTCGCGCGGAAACTGTGGATTGTGTGATGTTCAGGCGCTGTGCTGCGTCGATGAAGCTGCCTGTCTCGACGACCATTAAGAACGTACGCGCGAGATTGATATCCATGATGGGCTCGCATCGTTGCGGTGCCGAGACCGTCCGTATCTATCGAAATTTTCGATAGTCGTCACCGGAAAATTCCGTTTGATGCGCGTTTTGATTCTCACCACATTGCGGTCGACTCGATACGAGTCGCGCGATGAGTCGCGTATCTAGTCGAAATGCCGGGCTTTGCGATGTCCGGTTAGCAACTGAAGGACGAACCAAATGGCTAAAGCTGCAAAGAAGCCTGCCGCCAAGAAGGCCGCCAAGAAACCG
>JAKALI010000777.1 GCA_021813195.1 Pseudomonadota bacterium | reverse complement strand
TCCCCATCCACCCGCCGGGTGAAGGTAGCCGAATCGCCAAATCGCGAGGAACGGAAACGGAATCAACAAAGTGGTCGCAAACCCGAATTCGATAGCCGGGGATCAGGGAAGGCCGCCCTCGCTTGCGCTGGCCCGACATCCCTGTTAGATACCCGCCTCCGGCCGGGGCTTCCCCGGCCCGATCCCGGCTTTGGGGGATCGTCTAATGGTAGGACTGCAGACTCTGACTCTGCCTGTCTAGGTTCGAATCCTAGTCCCCCAGCCACACAACTCGTTGAAAACACGCTTTTTTCGCCTTCTCCGCGCTCTGCGAAATTGCGCCGGCATGTCCGCGGGTTAGCGCCCCCGACATCGCAGCAGGGCCGCTCAGAGACGGCGACCGCCGTCGCTTCGGGCGCCGCGTGCGCAAACGTCTCAAGTGGCGTCAATCGGGGCGGGCGGATCCAGAACTCTTCGCGACCCGTGGGGCGGCTTTGGTCAGGCGAGACCCAGGAAGGCGCGTTGTCCCGGCCAGTCGAGCGGCAAATCCTGAGACGTGCGCAGCAGCCGCTTCACGCTGAGCTCCGGCGGCTGGCGGCCGGCCAGGATGTCGGCAATGATGTCGGGCGCCAGATAGGACAGGCGCATAAGCGCCGTCAGCCGGCCCTTGCTCTTGGTCGTGCGCTCCGTGATCTCGTTCAGCGTCTCGTCGCTATCGGCAAGCAGCTTCTCCCGCGCGGCAGTGGCTTCTTTCAGGACGTCGGCCAGACTTGCGTCGCTCGCGGCTTGATGCGGGTACCCGATGACCATGCGCTTGCCCTGTCCGGACCGCCGCAGCTCCGCGGCGACCGACAGATCGACCGTCGAGCCGGCGTCATACCCGGATGCGGTTGTTGCACCGAGCGCGTGCGCCAGTCGGCCTGCTCCGATCGCGATGTCAATCCGATCGGCCAGCAACGTCACCCGGGTCACGAGGCCCCTCAAGAGCACGTGCATCTCCTCGGGTGGGATACCCACCCAACTCTTACTGAGTTCCGCTGCGCGTTCCAGCGCGCCGTGGAGCTCGCGCGCATCGAGTGCCAGCGGAGCCAGGGCATTGCCCACCGCATGCTGCGACGCCAACAGAATCCGGACTTGATCGAGCACGAGGCTTTCGACTTCGCTGGCCGGCACACGCATCGTGCCCGCCCCCGACTTTCCGCGGTCGAGCAGCGACGCCGAAATGTAGTACCGGTACCGGCGTCCGCTCTTATTGGCGTGCGTCGGCGTCATGCGATTGCCGTCACCATCGAAGATGAGGCCGGACAAGAGGCTCGGCGCTTTTGCCCCGACAGCCAACTCGCGCGCCTTGCGATTGGCGCCTAGCTTGTCCTGGACGACGCTCCACAGATCCGCATCGACGATGGCCTCGTGCTGACCGGGATAGACATTGCCCTTGTGCTCGACCTCGCCGTGATAGAGGTGGTTCTGCAGGATCAGGTACAAGATGCCGCGCGAGAACGGCCGGCCACCGGCGAGACGGCCACCGGCCCCTACGCGCTGCTTGCTGCGGACGCCCTGCCGGTCAAGTTCCTCCTGGAGGAGCGTGACGGAGCCTAGCTCGGCGTAGCGCCGAAATATCATCCGCACCGTCTTGGCCTCGGCCTCGTTAATGACCAGCTTCCGGTCCGTGGCGTCGTAGCCGAGCGGGACGTTCCCGCCCATCCACATGCCCTTGGCCTTCGACGCCGCGATCTTGTCGCGGATGCGTTCACCCGCAATCTCTCGCTCGAACTGGGCGAACGAGAGCAGCATGTTGAGCGTGAGGCGGCCCATCGACGTCGTGGTGTTGAACTGCTGCGTCACCGATACGAACGAGGCGCCGTGCGCATCGAGCACGTCGACGATCTTGGCGAAATCTGCGAGCGACCGCGTAAGGCGATCCACTTTGTAGACAACGACGATCTGCACCTTGCCGGACGTGATGTCGGCGAGCAGCCGCTTGAGCGCGGGGCGCTCCATCGTACCGCCGGACAGCCCGCCGTCGTCATAGAGGTCGCGCACCGCGACCCAGCCGGCATGTTTCTGGCTCGTGATGTAGGCGTCGCACGCCTCGCGCTGCGCATCGAGCGAATTGAATTCCTTTTCGAGTCCCTCCTCGGAGGACTTCCGGGTGTAGATGGCGCAGGCAACGCGGGTCATCCGAGCCGCCTCCGCAATCGCTGCAGCCGCGCGAGGCAAGTTTCCAGAACGGCGATCAGGCGATCGCACGATTGGCGTGCCGCCGAAAGGTTTGGAGGCGCCTGCCCCTCGGCCGCGACGACCGTCGCGTCCTCCAACGCCCCGGTGACTTCGGCGAAGGCCTTCCGCGCCATGTCGACTCGCGTTGCCTCAGTCATCCGCGCGAGCCCCATTGAGGCCGAAAAACCGCGGCCCGGACCAGTGTGCGCCGGTGATCTCGCGCGCGACGACCGACAGCGATCGGTAGCGCCGGCCGCGCCACTCGACGCCATCGGCAAGGATGACGACCGTGTGCGTGACACCATGCCACTCGCGCACGAGCCGCGTCCCCGGCTTGAACGACGGCCAAGGTCGGCGCTTCTTGGCCGCCAACGCTTCTGTGGGAGCGGAGGTCTGCAACTTGCGGAGAACGGCTTTCGACAAGCCGCCGAATGCGTTCTCCTGCATCTTGTAGGTGATCCCGCGTATCAGAATGTCCCGGCTCAGTCGCTTCGGCGGCGGCGTTTGATGAAGACGCCGCCATTCCTCGCGCAGACGATCGAGCGTGAGGTTCTCGAGCCGGATGATCTGCGCCGCGAGATCGAGAGCGGGTTTGGCCATGTCAGCGGCCTCGACGCGTCGCGATCCGGTATCGGCGCACATCACCTTCGGCCTTGGACGACGTCAGCGGCAGCCCCATCTTCTTCTTCAACGTGCCGGCCAGAAACCCGCGCACGCTGTGCTGCTGCCACTCCGTCGCCTGCATCATGTCCTCGATGCTGGCGCCTTCCGGCCGGTTCAGCAGCTGCAAGAGCTGCGCGTGCTTGGTGACGGGGCCT
>JAKALI010000776.1 GCA_021813195.1 Pseudomonadota bacterium | reverse complement strand
GACCCAACCAGCAATGCCGCCTACCCGTGGAACGTCTTTGATGCGGAGGCCTACTTCCAGCATTACTATGGCGAGCCCCATCCCGACGATGAACAGGTCATTCGCTGCGCGGTCGCGGCGCTGCGCGAGGCACTCCCGCGAGGAGCGCTCCTCGACATCCTGGATGTGGGCACCGGCCCGAACCTTATTCCCGCCTTCTGTGCCCTGCCACGAGCGCGCACGCTGACGGCCTGGGACTACGCCCCCACCAACGTCGCGTGGCTGCACGCGGAATTGGCGAGAAGCGATCTGCGGCCCCAATGGCGGCATTTCTGGGAGGTAGCGCGTGCCAGCTGGGGGCCAACGGCAAACCTTGCCGATAACCCGCTGCCGCAACTTCGCGCGAGCATGCACATCCAGCAGGGATCAATCTTCGATCTGCCGTCGCGGGCTTTTGATGCGGCCACGATGTTCTTCTGCGCCGAATCCATTACCGCGCGCCGCGACGAATTCGATGCAGCACTCGCCGCATTTGCTCGCGCGGTGCGCAGCGGCGGACTGGCGGCAGCCGCCTTCCTGGTGCGCTCCGCGGGCTATGAGGTCGCCGGACAACCTTTCCCGGTTTTGGCCTTGACGGCGGATGACATCGAGACCGCATTTGCTCGTCACGTCACCCTGCCCTGCTTTCAACGGATCGGCATCATCGATCGTCAGATCCGCAGCGGCTATGCCGGCTTCGTGTTTGCGACGGGACACGTGCTCTGACTTGGTCCCGCATCGCAAGCGCGCTCACCAGGCTTTCACAGCCAGAACATCGACCGGCGCATCCGCCAACAGATCTTCGGCGACACTGCCCAATATGGCGTTGGCAACACCAGAACGCCCATGGGTGCCGATGGCGATGAGATCGGGCTGGATCTGGCCGATCTTGGCGCGCAGAACCTCAAGCACCAGACCTTCTTCGACCACCAGCTGGCAGCGGGGCGCCTCGTCGCCAAACCTCTGCTTGAGGTCCTCGATTTCGCGTTGCACCGCAATTTCAAAGCGCGCGCGTTCCTGGCGCACGATGCCCCGAATCGTCTCGCGGCCGAGAAATCCCTTGAATGGGGCATGCACGGCATGCACCAAATGGAACTCGCCCCGCGGCGCCAATCGCGCCGCAACTTCCAGCGCGCACTGGGCGTGCACCGACATATCCAGGCCAACGACCACCCGCCGATAGGCCGCCACCACAGGCTGGCGCACCATGAGAACGGGGAACTGCCCATAGCGAATGACGCGCTCGGCGGTCGTGCCACGGAACAATTCCCGCGTCTCATGACGGTGAATACCAAGGACGATCAGGCCGGCCTCTACCGCCGAGGCGCGCTCGAGGATGGTCTCGTAATCGACCCCGGGCGCCACCGTTGCACTCCAGGGAACTTCTCGCGCCGACGCAATGGTGGCGACTTGGTCATGAATGGCCCGCCGCGCAGTCTCCACCTGACGATCCTGCAAGGACGTGGGCAACCCGTCATCGATGACATGCAAAACATCCACCGTCGCCTGGCGTTCATGGGCGAGCGCGAACGCGCGCTGCAGGGCGCGGTCGGAGCGCGCCGTCAGGTCAGAGGCGACGAGGATGTGTCTCATGATCTCTCCATGGGCCGTAAGGTCCGGTCGATGGCAACGCCTTATCCGCAATATCGGCGCTCGGGCGCAAAGGACAAGCTGGCTAGAGCCGCAGTCCTCACGATCAAGGTCTTGCGCAAATTTACCGAGGCGACCTTGCGTCAGCGCAATCCATGCGCCGGCACGAAACCGCAAAACGGCGGGCCTGAGCCCGCCGTGTCCACACGAAGCTGTCCGCAGTGCCGGCCGGCCTTAGAAGTTGTGGCGCAACGTCCCGCGAATGCGCAGATCGTCAGCCTCAGGCTCATCGGCTGGCTCATGAGACGGCGGCTTGGCATCGGCGGCGCCATAAAGGAGCTCGAGTCCGAAATCCATCTTGGGTAGCACGCCAAGCTTACCCAATCCGGGGATGCGCACCTCAGTCCCCTCGATTGACTTCGGAGCTTCCGCCGGCGAAAGCGTCATATCAGCCGGGGCCTGCGATCCGCCCGGAGCTGAAGGCGCAGCTGACGCGGCCGCCGGAGCCCCGCCACCGACCTTCTGCTCTTGGAAAGCAAAGGCTGGCAGTGCGGCGATCAACGCCACACTCAAACCGATGACTGCTGCGACCTTCATGACCCTTAGGACCCCGCGAAAACCCAAATCTGCCCTCACGAGTCGCTAGATTGGACGTCCGAGCGGGCGAAAACAAGGATCGGATGGCGACACTTAAGGTCCGATGAAGGATTGTTTCGGACGTGTGGTTTCTGTGCAATGTTGCAATGCAGCAACATTCGCTGATCCGGTGTACCCCCCGCGATACATAAAGAGAAAGGGCCGCTTCCGCGGCCCCAACCCATCTTCGACGGGAGAAAGAGATTAGAACTTGATCTCACCACCAACCATGAACAGATTGACGTCCTCGAACTCAATGTCTTGCGTGACAAGCGCGCCGCCCGCGATACGACCGAACGTGCCCTCAGCCTCGACATTCCGATAAATCGCATACAGGGTCACGAACGCGGGATCGATGGCCTGCATGATGCCCACCGACCAGATGTTCAACTCAGTGTCGAGCGGACGACCGACGTTGTTGGCGTAGTTGCGATCAACAAACCCACCCTGATTCTCATAGTACTGACCAAAGAGGGTTGTTTTGCCGATCGGGAACCACTTTTGCTGAATACCAGCTTCGATCGCCCAGAACTCGTGACGATCATCAACCGTACCGAACAGAGGGTTGATCGCGGTCGCGCGAGCCTGAGAAAGATTATCCTCCAGGTAACCCGCCGCAAAGTTCGTGTAGAGCCCTGACTCCTCGTGCATGATGCTCACAGAGCCGCCGAGTTGCTCGCAGTCGGCGTCCTTACCCGTAGTTCCAACAATTGCGTTAGCGGTACGGTTGGCGACGCACTCGAAGCCAATTTTCGCGCCGGTGGACGGCGGCTGCGTA
>JAKALI010000775.1 GCA_021813195.1 Pseudomonadota bacterium | reverse complement strand
GGTCGATGGACGCGATGGCCACGAGTCCGATGACCACCAGGAGCGCATCACCAGCGTACGCGTACACGGTGCCGCCGAGGGCGTAGAGCGCCCCACCAAGGGCGGGACCGATGACAGCCGCCAGTTTCTGATCGGTATCCTTGGCAATCGCTTTCGAAGCCTGCTCGAGTACCTCGGTCGGCGCGCGGTCGACGCCCTTGACGGCGTCATCGCCTGCCTTGCTTTCCATACCCGCCAGCTTGAACGCCGCCAAGCCCTTGCGGTAGCCTTCGCCCATTTTCTGGTGCGCGACGAGGAACTCGTTCAGCAACTTGTGTGATTCCTCGTTCTTGATCTGCGGAAGCAGTTGTTTGCCGTTTTCCTGGATGCTGCTTTCTTTCTTGCTAAAAGCATTCCAATATTTTTCCAAAGCCGCCGGATCTTTACCACGCAGCAAGGTATCCTTCCACTCCTGCACCTGTTTCTTGAAGTCGATCGTCATGAACAGCATGGCGCGTTCCTGACTTATCTCGGTACGGTTGGCCTGATCGAACGCGACAGCGGATTTCCAGGCCGACCAGAATTCCCACAGCGTGACCGCCGTCAGCGCCGCCAGCAATACCCCCGTCATCAGCAGCAATTTGTTGCGCAGGCTCGTGTGATGCCAGCTCATGATTTTCTCCATGCCAAATATAAAACCGATAGCATTGCTACCCGGTAGAACGAAGCAAAAGCACACCTATTACTGAACTGTCCCCTGCCCCATCAGCGCCATATCGCTGCCGGTCATCAGCTTCTCGATGTCGACCAGGATCAGCATGCGGTCATCGACCGTACCCAGGCCGGTGATGTACTTGATGTCGAAGGACGAAGAGAAATCCGGCGCCGGCCGGATCTGCTCGGCGGCGAGTTGAATCACGTCAGAGACGCCGTCCACCACCATGCCCACGACGCGCCCGGCGATATTTAGCACGATCACCACCGTCAACTCGTTGTATGTCGCGTCGCCGAGCCCGAACTTGATCCTCATGTCCACGATCGGTACTATGATGCCGCGCAGGTTGACTACGCCTTTGATGAACTCCGGCGCATTCGCGATCGTGGTTGGTTCCTCATAGCTGCGGATCTCCTGCACCTTGAGGATTTCGATGCCGTATTCCTCTTTGCCCAGTGTGAACGAGAGGAACTCTTCCCTCTCGCCGGCCGCGTTCGCTACAGACTTCGGTGCACCGGCCGCAATTTCTGTCATTTGGCTCACGATTATTGCTCCCGTAATTGGCTAGCTGAATTCCCCAGTCCCGATCGGGCATTGCCTAGAATTCTTCCCACTGCCCATCGCCACCACCGGACGCGGCTTTGACTTTCGCGATCACCGCTTTAGGCTTAGTTCCTTTCGTCGGCAGACGCGCCACGTTGGGCGCGCGATTCGGTCCCCGCCGCTCCGGCGCGGGACCTGCCGGCTGCTGGAGTTTGCCATCGGGTTTCTGGCTGCGGACGACTGGACTGCCTGCGGCTTCGTCGCCCACCTTGAACACCGCCACCGCCTGCGCCAGATTCTGAGCCTGCTCTTCGAGCGACTCCGCCGCGGCAGCCGCCTGCTCCACCAGCGCCGCGTTCTGCTGCGTCACTTCGTCCATCTGCGTGACCGCCCGGTTCACCTGTTCGATCCCCGCTCCCTGCTCCTGCGAGGCCGCCGCAATCTCGCTCATGATGTCGGTCACCCGCTTCACCGAGGCCACGATCTCTTCCATCGTCTTGCCGGCCTCGTCCACCAGCTTCGTGCCCGCACCCACCTTGTCCACCGAATCCCCGATCAGCGCCTTGATCTCCTTGGCCGCTGCCGCGCTCCTTTGCGCCAGGCTCCTCACTTCCGAGGCCACCACCGCGAAGCCCCGGCCCTGCTCGCCCGCGCGCGCGGCTTCCACCGCCGCATTCAGCGCCAGGATGTTGGTCTGGAACGCGATGCCGTCAATCACCCCGATGATGTCCACGATCTTCTTCGACGATTCGTTGATCGAGTTCATCGTACCCACCACCTCGCTCACCACTGTTCCACCCTTTGCCGCCACTTCCGAGGCGCTCGCCGCAAGTTGATTGGCCTGTCTTGCGTTCTCGGCGTTCTGCTTCACCGTAGAGGTCAGCTCCTCCATGCTCGATGCCGTCTCCTCCAGCGAGCTCGCCTGTTCCTCAGTGCGCTGACTCAGGTCGGCATTGCCCCGCGCAATTTCCGAAGTGCCGCTGCCGATGGCCTCGGTGCCGGAGCGCACTTCGCTTACAATTTTCAACAAACTCCGTCGCATGTACTTCATCGACGCAAGCAGGCTCGAATTGTCGTTCGCCTTGACCTCGACATCGACGGAGAGATCTCCCGCCGCGACCCTGCTGGCCACTTCGGCTGCATACGCCGGCTCGCCGCCAAGCTGCCGCGTAATGGATCGCGTGAGCCAGTACATGACCACCAGCCCCGCTGCGAGCGCCGCTGCGCTCAGCCCGAGGATCAACCGTAATACGCCCTTGGTGTAGTCAACTGTCTGACTTCCCTCCGCCGCCACCTGGCCTGACTTGAGCTTAGTCAAATCGATCAGGAGCGCGCGTATATCGCGCCACAACGGCGTCTCCTCCTTGTTGAGCATCTGGATGGCCGCGGCCTGATTTTCCTGTGCTGCCTTGACGACGGCCTGCTGAACCAGTTGATGCTTGGAGCGTAGCTGCGCCACACGCTCCAGCACCTTCAAGGTCTCAGGCTCGGATTTCGCCAGCATGAGCCCGGTGTCGAGGTCCTTCTTGAACGCATCGCGCGCCGCGTCCATGTTTTGGTACGCAGTCTTGTTGGCAGGATCGAGAATGATGTTACGCAGAGCCTGCCCCATCTGAAGACCCTGCGCATAGGCCCCGGAGATGGATCGCGCAAGTGCATCGTCATGCTCGATAAATTGTCCGAACCGGTCACCCACCTTTACCAAGCCATTCACTGCCGCACCCAGCGCGAGGACAAAAAAGGCCATCACCACGCTGGTCGCTAGCGCTAGTGTAGTGTTGCATTC
>JAKALI010000774.1 GCA_021813195.1 Pseudomonadota bacterium | reverse complement strand
GGACCTGTTGTTCGCCGAGAAGGGAGCCGCAGAGCTGCGGGAACAAGAGGCTCTGCAAACCAAATATGCGGATCTGCTTGAAGCCCGTTTTCGGGCGGGTGAAATTCCGCTGCCCGATGTCACCGCAGCGCGCATCGATCTCGCCAATCTGCGCCAGGCGCTTCGCGCGGCCGAGGGACAGATTGGGACTGCGCGCGCTGCCCTCGCCGCGGCAGTTGGCGTTCCTGCGAGTGGCCTCGACGGCAAGTCTGTGACCTGGGCCGATGCCGAGCAACCGCCGGTGCCAGCAGCCTTACCTCCTCATACCGTCCGGACAGCGGCGGTCGAAAACCGGCTTGACGTGCAGCACGCGCTGGCGCAATACGAGGCGGCGCAATCCAGACTGCAACTCGAGGCAGCGCGGCAATACCCCGATATCGATCTAGGACCCGGCTACGCCTTCGAAGAGGGCACACACCTGATCTCACTCCAGTTGGGAATGATGTTACCGCTGCGGAATCAGAACCAGGGTCCGATCGCTGAAGCGGAGGCGCAACGCAAAGCCGCGGCTGCACAACTGCTCGCCACGCAAAGCGTCGTGATCGCGCAAACCGACAAAGCGCTCGCGCAATACGAGGCCGCCTATTCAGTTCTCGAACAAGCGCGGCGCACGGTGGCGCAAGCGGAGGCGCAGCGCCGGACCGCGGAGCAATGGCTCAAGTCGGGAGAGGCAGATCAATTGACCGTGGTTTCGGCAGATGTGCAGGAGAAGACCGCGGAACGCGCGTGCCTGGACGCTCTGCATCAAGCTGAAACCGCCCTCGGTTCGCTCGAAAACGCATTAGAGCGACCAATCGCTCCCGGAACGGCGCCCGCGTTGCCGAAGAAAGCACCAAGGTAGGAGGAATCTTTCGATGAAACCATTTCTGCGCATCCTTATTGTCTGTTTGATTGTTGCCGGCGTCGCCGGCGGATTGGTTTGGGGATTCCTTGCCGGGCGCTCCGAGCAAGCGGCGGAGGCGAAGAACGACACCCCCGTTGAAGCGCCCTCACGCGCTGCTTCGGAAGGCGGCAAGACCGTTCTCACCTTCGACCAGCAAGCCCAGCACGCCAATGGCATCGCGGTTTCGACGCTCGCGACAGACCGACGCAGTGCGGAAGTCGAAGCCAATGGCGTCGTCTTGCAGTTACAGCCGCTGCTCGACCTGAAGACCAGCTACAACTCCGCGCAGATGGACATCGTCAAAGCGCGCGCCGCCGCGCAGACATCACAGGCCGAGTATCAGCGCCTGCAACAGCTGAACCAGGGAGGCCAGAACGTCTCGGAGAAGTCGGTGGAGGCAGCGCGCGCAACTGCGGAAAGCGATGCGGCAGTGCTGCAGAATGCAGAGCAATCGCTGGCCGTACTCAAGAGTTCGATGCCACTGCACTGGGGAGTTCAAGTGGCAGAGTGGCTCGAACAAGGCTCTCCTCAACTCGATGCATTGCTGACGCAACGCATGGTTCTGCTGCAAGTGACGGCAGTAAATACAGGCGGTTCGACAGCGCCCGACAAGGCGACGGTACAACTGCCGGACGGCGCTCATGCATCGGCCCGCCTGATCTCGACTCTTCCCCAGGTAGACCCTCGTTTGCAGGCGCCGAGCGTTCTCTACACGGTCTCCGCGCATCCGGGCCTGATTCCCGGGATGAACCTTCCTGTCTTTCTGGCTGCAGGGCCAGCGCGGAATGGCGCCATAGTGCCGTACGGAGCGGTGGTGTGGTGGCAGGGCCGCGCCTGGTGCTATGTGGAGGAATCGCCGGGAAAGTTCACGCGGGAAGAGGTCTCGACCGCTAACCTTGTGCCCGCTGGATGGTTCGCCAGCGAAGGCATCACCCCAGGCGCGCGGGTGGTCACAGCGGGCGCGCAGACACTGCTCTCTGAGGAGTTCCGCTCCCAGATTCAAGCCGACCAGGATTGATTGAAGCGAAAGGGAAAAAGTCATATGCTCAATGCCATTGTTCGTTTTTCGCTTCGGTTCCGCGGTGTCGTCCTGGCGCTCGCGCTGGCGTTTCTCGGCTACGGAATCTACTCACTCACGCAAGCCAGATTCAGTGTCTTTCCTGAGTTTGCTCCTCCTTTCATCACCATCCAGACCGAGTCTCCGGGGCTTTCGCCGGAACAGGTGGAACTGCTGGTCACGCAGCCGGTGGAGAATGCCGTCAATGGCGTAACCGGCATTGACTCACTGCGCTCGAGTTCTATCCAGGGCCTGTCTGTCATTACCGTGGTCTTCCGCGCCGACAGCGACATTTATCGAGACCGCCAACTCGTCACCGAGCGCTTGTCAACCGTATCCGGACAATTACCGCAAGGTGTCCATCCGCCCGCCATGACGCCGCTTCAGTCCACCACCGGGACGGTGCTGGTGATGGGCCTGACCTCGGACCGGCGATCCCTGATGGACTTGCGCACAGTTGCCGACTGGACGCTCAAGCCGAGGCTGCTGGCAGTTCCCGGCGTGGCGAACGTCGTCGTGTTTGGCGGCGAGGTGAGGCAGCTACAGGTGCAGTTTCTTCCGGAGAAGCTAATGCGGTACGGCCTCTCGCTCGATGACGTCATCGCCGGTGCGCAAAAAGCGACCGCGGTTCTGGGTGCGGGATTTGTGGAGGATGGAAATCAGCGTCTGATCCTTCGCCCCGAGGGCCAGCCCGTAACAGCCGAGCAGATCGCATCGACGGTGCTGGTGCGCCAGAACGGCGCCAACGTCACGCTCGGCCAGGTGGCCGATGTGCGCGATGGCGCGGCGCCTCCGTTCGGAGCGGCGCTGGTCAATGGCAAGCAGGGCGTCATTCTCAATATCAATGCGCAGTACGGCGCCAACATCATCGAGGTTACTAGGGAAGTGGAACAAGCGCTCCACGATCTCAATCCCGCTCTTCAGCGCGAGGGCATCGAGATGCAGTGGACGCGCTCGGGGCCGAGGGTCTCGGCGGCGAGCGCGGCGACGAGCGCCGAGTCGATGCCGCCCGAGACGCCGACGACGACGTCGCCGAAGCCGTTCTTGC
>JAKALI010000773.1 GCA_021813195.1 Pseudomonadota bacterium | reverse complement strand
GATCGACTACCGGTATAAGGGTATACAAACATCTTAGCGTGGATATTCCCTTCCGCAAGTCTGGACGGTGGCCGGGTGCTCGCTGTTGTTCGGCACCTCGAGGCGCTATAGTGTCGTCGCTCAGTGAGTCATGGCGGCTTGTCGATGGGAGGGAATGGGCGTGCAGGGACGACCGACGACGCTGGCGACCGATGGGATGGTTGCTTCGCCACATTATCTGGCCAGCATGGCCGGAGTTCAGGTGTTGAGATCGGGCGGCAACGCCCTCGACGCCGCGATTGCCACGAACGCGGTTCTGACCGTTGTTTACCCTCATATGTGCGCCATTGGCGGCGACGCGTTCATGCTCATCTGGGATCCCAAGGAGGAGCGCCTGGTTGGGTTGAACGGAGCGGGCCGTTCAGCCAGTCGAGCGTCCATTGAAGCCTTGAGGCGTATGGGGCTGACCGTCATGCCGGAGCGTGGAGCGCATGCCGTAACGGTTCCCGGCGCGATTCACGCCTGGCAGACCGCACACTCCCGGTTCGGGTCACGTTCGTTCGGGTCGCTGTTCGAATCCGCTATTCATTATGCCTCATCCGGTTTCCCAGTTTCGGCGTCCGTGAGTGCGTCAATCGCCGCCAATCAGCCACTGTTGGAACGACAAGCCGCGGCTGCGAAGCAGTTCCTGCCGAACGGGGTTGCGCCTCGCCCAGGCACAGTCCTGCGGTTTCCGGATCTTGCGGATTCCTATCGTCAAATTGCCGAGCACGGGGTGGATGCATTCTACGGAGGACCACTGGGTGAGGCGATTGCCGCCACCGTCCAGGTCGATGGTGGTTTGCTCTCGGCCGAGGACGTGGCCCGGCACCAGTCGCGCTGGGTCGATCCCCTGTCGACCAACTATCGTGGTCACGACCTGTTTGAGTTGCCGCCGCCGACGCAGGGAGTGGTCTCGCTGCAGCTCGCGAATGTGGCGGAGGGGTACGATATCGCGAATCTCGGTCGCAACAGCGCCGAGCAAATCCATCGGCTGGTCGAAGCCAAAAAACTCGCCTTCACTGATCGCGATCGTTACGTCACTGACCCTGAGTTCAGCGATATTCCCGTCAAGCGCCTGATCTCGAAAGAGCACGCCGCCGCGCAGCGCGCGCGCATCGACGCCCATCGCGCGGTCGTCGATGAGCCGGACCGGCCCGGGCTCGGTGACACGATCTATCTGTGCGTGGTGGATCGCGACGGGCTCTGCGTTTCGTTGATCCAGTCGATCTTCAACAGTTTCGGAAGTGGTCTGGTGGCCGGTGGCACCGGGATCGTACTGCACAACAGGGGAGCGTCGTTCACGCTCGAGCCAGGCGCGGCAAACCGGCTGGAACCGAACAAGCAGCCGATGCACACTCTCATCCCTGCCATGCTGATGCAGGACGGCAGCCCCGAAGTCGTGCTCGGTACGATGGGCGCGCATGGACAGGCGCAGACCCACATTCAGCTGCTCTGCAATCTCGTCGATTTCGAACTGGAACCGCAGGCGGCGATCGAATCGCCACGATGGGTCAGCGGGCGTGGTGTGGCGGGAGACCCGCCCCACGTGCTCTACCTTGAGGAGCCGATCGGAACCGAAGTGCTGGAGCGACTTCGTTCAATGGGGCACGAGGCGCGCTTGACGCAGCCCTTCTCATCATTGATGGGGCACGCGCACATGATTCGCATCGATCGGGAGCGTGGCATTCTGATGGGCGCGTCCGATCCGCGCTCGGACGGCGCCGCCCTCGGCTGGTAACGGGCGATTGAGGCCAGCGGGAGCGTCTGGATCAGGCACCCGTCCACGGCAGATGCCCGTTGTTGTGCGGGCAAACGTGCCCTTCGGGACCGATCGGCGCGCCACAACGTGGGCATCTCGGCCGTCCTGCGGCGACGACCTCGGCGATCTTTTCAGAGAGCGCTTTGGCCGCTTCAAGGGACGCGCGAGCGGAGAAAACGGGCTCGTCGTCATCGTCTTGTTCGATATGATGCGCGAAGATGGCGACGACCCGGCGTTCTTCGTCATAGCCGATCATAATCTTGCTGACCACGTATTCGGGCGCGGTAGGTGGAATCGGTGTCAGTGCGGCCGCAGGAGAGGATTCTATCGCGTGTTTGAGCAGCCCAGATTCCGACAACTGTTCGAGTAGCTGTTCAACGGCCTGCCCCAGCGCGTTGAGCTGTTCCTTTTCCATCCACAGCGACACGATGTCATTGCCGGATCCGCCGATGAGCCGAAATCGGCGCTGCCCCGGTACGCCAATTGCTTCGGCGTCGAGGACAGTCACCGAGTCGAAGTTGTGCTGCTCGAATGCCACCGAATTATCTTCTCCTCGCCCTGCCAAAACGGGATCCTGTTCGCCTGTAAGGAGGATACTATACCTGAAAATGCTGGGGTGTTTTGACCTTGAGCGAACCGATTACACCGGGACCATTGCGCGTCTTGTTCGTCATAGAAGGGGATTATTCACGGGGGCCCAAGTCAGGCCCGCTTCGCAACAGCGTTCACGCATGGAAAGGTGCTTCTCACAATATGAGACAGTTTTCGTTCCTGTTCGTCAGCGTCATCGTTCTTGGGATGCTCGCGGCCTGCGGCGGGTCGAGCACGAACAGTACATCCTCATCCACGGCGACATCTTCAACGTCCGCCACGACGGTATCGCCGTCGCGGACGTCGACGGGAACGCCCCAGTCCGCGACTGGCGCAACGTCGTCTACGGCGTCCCCCTCCTCAGCAAGTCCTTCGACCACCGCTGGCGTCGCGACTTCGACGAGCGCGAGCGGGAATTTTGCGTACGGTTTCAATGTCTTCGCACGCGGAGACGCCAATGGTGCTGATTTCAACACCAAGACCATTGACGCGGTCAAGGGAGCTGGGTTCAACTGGGTCCGAATCCAAGTCGAGTGGAAGTCGGTGGAACCGGCCAAGAACCAATGGGATCCACTTCCACTGGATCGAATCGTGACGCAGTTTCAAGGATCAAACATTCACATTCTCGCATCAGTCGTCAAGGCTCCGAATTGGGCCG